>NZ_JAQOSO010000111.1 GCF_030068505.1 Roseofilum capinflatum BLCC-M114 | reverse complement strand
ATTGTTCATTGTTCATTGTTCATTGTTCATTGTTCATTGTTCATTGTTCATTGTTAATTGTTCATTGTTCATTGTTAATTGTTCATTGTTAATTGTTCATTGTCCACACATTCCCACGCCAACTTAGCCGCGCCCACCATTCCGGCTTGATTGCCTAACTCGGCGACTAAAATCTGGAGTCCTTCGCGGGAAGTGGGGAGGACGCGCTGTTCGATTTCGGAAAGGGTAGCCGGGAGGAAATGGGCGGCGCTTTGACTAATGCCACCGCCTAGTATAATCGCTTCTGGAGTCAAGACATAGATTAAATTCGCCAAACCTGCCCCCAGACGATGGCCGTAGTTTTGCCAAAATTCTAGGGCTTGTCGGTTGCCAGTTTCCGCGAGGTGGCCGAGTTCTTCCGGGTCGAGATGGCCGAGACGGCGAACGGCGGGAATGGAAACCTGTTGTTCCAGGGAGCCTCGGTTACCACTGTTGCACTCATGACCATAGAGGTCAATGGTGATTAGACCCAGTTCTCCGGCTGTGCCCTGGCGACCGGTAAATAATTTACCATCAATAATAATAGCTCCACCGACTCCGGTTCCCAGGGTGAGCAGGATCAGGTCTTGGAAGTTGCGCCCGGCTCCGATCCAGGATTCCCCCAGTCCGGCGCAGTTTGCGTCGTTAGCGAGGATGGTGGGTTTGCCCGTTTTGTCTTCTAACCAGGCGGCTAGGGGCACGTCTTGCCAGTCGGTGAGGTTGATGGCAAGGCGCGAAATTTTACCGGTTTGGTCTACGGGGCCGGGGACACCGACTCCGAGGGCGAGGGCGCTGTGGTCGGGGTCAAGTTCCCCTAGGGCAGGCAGGAGGGCGCTGATGACCGCTTCCGGGGTAGCGGGTTGGGGGGTTGGCAGGGTGAGAGTGTTTTGGCAACTGCCATCTTTAGCAAACCGGCCCAGTTTAATGCCCGTTCCGCCGATATCGATGCCGATAACTGTGGGTTCGTTCATGGTTGGGCGTGGGTGTAGGTTGGGGGATGGGGAGATAGGGGGATAGGGAGATGGGGGGGATAGGCGGATAAGGAGGATGGGGTAGATCAACTATTGCCTATTGCCTATTGCCTATTGCCTATTCCCCATTCCCCAATTGTTCATTGTTCATTGTCATCGGTTGGGATAGCGGAAGCCTCGGTTACGCAGTTGTTGCTGCACATTGGGGCTGGGGGCGTAGCCATAGCCCCAGTTGGCATCCTCTACATCTTGGATGATGTTGGGGGTAACCACAACTACCACTTCTGCACGCTCCGATTCTTTATCGGTACGGCGGAACATGCGGCCGATGATGGGTAAGTCGCCGAGAATGGGCAGTTTGGAAACAATTTCCCGTTCTTGGTCTTGGATGACTCCAGCAATTAAGAGGGTTTGACCATCGCGCAGGCGGATTTTACCGGAGCTGAGTTCCCGTTGGGAAACAAGGGCAACTTCTTGTTCTAAACCGTCCACAATGATGCTGTAAGTCCCTGTGGGGGTCGAGATCCGGGGATTGATGGTCATGGTAATGAAGCCATTATCATCAATTCGATCTACGGTGATGGGCAACAATAACCCCACATCATCAAATTCAGTGTTAATCGTGGTGGTGGTGGTGTTGGCGTTAACGGTGGTTTCTTGTTCGATGTTAATGGGGATGCGGTCAGTGAGGTTAATGGTTGAGGTTTCCCCTTCTTGGATGGTAAGAGTCGGGTCAGTGAGGATCTTGGCCGTACCTTCAACTACGTTGGCTTGCAGTTGGGCTAGAAACTGTTGGGGATATTGGAAGACTTGCGGCAGTTGGTAAGCTAATTGCGCTGCTTGACCCACAATGGCAGGTAAACCGTTAGCTCCTGTCGTAGCAGCAGAAATGAGTTCACCCACAGAGTTGGTTAAAGCGGGAATCGTTCCACCACCTGGGATCAAGTTATTCAGTAACTGGGGAACACCATTGGCATCGAAGAATGTAGGCGCAATGGCTCGTGTTGCAGGAACTAAATCCTGGCCATCAATTAGGGGTGAATATGTACCATCTAGAAATTGACTGACTAAACGGGGTACTCCTGCTTGATCAAAGAATAGAGGTGCAGAATCACCTTGGGTCACTGGGACTAATCCATTAGGATCAAGAAGAGGCTCAAAGATTCCTGAACCAACAGTTAATTGATTAAAGGTTCTGGGAACTCCATTGATATCGAAGTATAGATCGCCTGGAGCGCCCACTGGAGACAAACCACCTGCATCATTTAGTAGGGGTTGGAATGGGCCATTAGCTCCAGCATCAGGAAAATTCAATTCACTGAGTAACCGAGGTGTACCAGTTGAATCAAAATAATATTGGGGTGCAGCACCTGCACTGACGACTACATTTCCTTCAGGACTGCGTAAGGGTTCAAATTGTCCTCCAGCAATCGTCAGTTGATTAAAGAGTCTCGGTTGACCGTTTTGATCAAAGAATTGAGGTGCAGGGTCTGCCCCTGTTCCCGCCGAAATTAAAGCGCCGTCAGGAGTAGTCAGGGCTTGATAACCTGCTCCTCCTCCACCGATTTGCAACTGACTTAACAGTCTGGGGTTCCCGTTGGAATCAAAATACAGAGGCGCTTGCGTGCCATCAGTAGGAGCAGTAACTAGCTCATTGGTTTGACTATTAATTAGGGGTTGGAATGTCCCGCCCCCAACGGTGAGTTCGTTCAAACTGCGGGGAATCCCATTCCGGTCATAGAACAGGGGCGGTGTTCCCGCAGAGGGGGAAACCTGACGACTGCCAGAGCCAGGAATACCAGGGGCAGTTGGGTCAAAGCCAGCCACTCCCGGAGTGGTGGGTAAGCCACCGGGGGAGAACACAGAACCGGGTTGATTTTGCCCCACGGGAACCAGTTGGCCGGTAGCCGGGTCGCGCACCAGTTGGGTTCCATCCGTATTGATGAAGGGAGTAGATGGAAGACGGCCCCCTGGCCCAAGGGGGTTCTGGACAACAGGACGACCAAACTCGTTAGTGAGGGTTTGCCCTGCTGTGGGGGGGGTTAAGCGTCCAAAGTTGGCTACACCAAAACCGCCATCAACGACGAAGAAGGAATCCCCAGTACCAAAGGAAAAACTACTGTTCGAGAATTCTTGGGAATCAAGGTTAATATCAACGACTTTGACGTTAACGGAGACTTGACGACGGCGGAGGTCTTGTTGGGAGAGCAAACCGGTGGCGATTTCAACTTTGCGGGGGTCACCAACGAGGGTGATGGAGTTGAGGCGTTCATCGGCAATGATGGATAGACCGCGCAGCAATAGGGGGCCGTTCGCTTCTTGGACGGTGAAGTTTTCAATGCTAGTCGTTGTCTCTTCTGTTTCTCGTCGGTCTACCCCGTCGCCTTCAACCACGCGAGTGGTGTTAGTGACGACTCGTTGATAGTCCGCTCCTTGGGAGGCGAGCAGGGTGGCGGAGCTTTCGGCTTCGGCTTGGTTGAGGCGCAGGGTGCGGGTAATGACGGGACTTGATTCTAGGGGTAGGTTTGCACCCACAAAAATAGTGCGCCCGACGCGGTTGGCTTGCATTCCGCTCAGTTGCAAGACGCTGTTGAAGACGTTTTGCACGGGTTCATTTTCGATGTCTAGAGAAATAGTCCGCCCGGTAACGGTGGTGGCTGCTCCGGCTTGCCCTTCGGGAATGTCGCCCGCGCCATCAGTAAAAGCCAGGTTCATGCCCGCAACCCGCGCTAGGAGAGCGAGAACGTCGCGCACGGGGGCATCCCGGAGAACGAGACGGGGCACGTTTTCGGAGGAGCCGAGGTTGATGGTGCGGCCGGATGCGTCGATGGTGGATACGGAGATGTCACCCAACGGTGGGGCGATCGCCCGTTGCCGGAAGGGAGGCGCAACCCCAGTTCCAGGGGGGAGGCTGGGGATACCGTTTTGCAGGCTGGGCAGGGGCACATTGTTGTAGGGAGCGCCCTGGGCCATCTGTTGAGGCGGTCTTTGAGCCACTGGCCGAGGTGTAGGGGGGTTGGGGGAAGTGTTGGCCGTGGGTTTGGGGTCGTCTTGCTTGAGGGAGAGAATGAAGTTGTTTCCGTCTTGGATGCTGATGCGGCCGCTCAGACTGCCTTGGTTTCCGGTGACGGTGACGCGGACGCTGTTGCCATCGACGGAGTTAATCCGAACGGAGGCAATGCCGGGGGCGGGGTTGGCTTGCATGAATTCCCCGCTCGGAAGGTTGAGCTGCATGTTGGAGATATTCGCAACCCATTCGTTGCCATTAGGGACGGCAAACACTTGGGGGCGATCGCCTTCTTGAGTATCGAGAATGACCTCAATTCCGCCACTGGTGGGGTTGAGGGAGACGTTGTTAATCCGGGTTGGAGCCGCCCAAGCCGCAGAGTTAGCGACAACAACGGCGGCACTGCCGATCAACGCCCCACTTAGTCCAAAAGAATACTTGTTCATTGCTCTCCTCACGCGATCGCCTTAGACACTGAATTTAAGATAAACCGTATGCAAACCCCATTAAAGGATGGTCTGGCTACTTAAGCATAGATTCTGGTTACATATCTTTCCTTAAGTGACCCTCAATCGTCAATAGTGTAAGGCAAATTTGTGGAGAGTGGGGAGGAGCAGGCAAAAAGCGACTCATGCCCAGGGTAAGGGAGTATTCCCTATTCCCCATGCCCCATTGGTTTTGGTCACAGCCTGCGGTACTCTAGATTGGGTAAGTCTATCTCAGAATTACTCTTATTTCAGGTTCCCTTGACAAGATGTTACAGAAGCGATCGCAAACATGAAGATTTTATTTGTTGCCGCAGAAGCTGCACCGTTGGCTAAAGTAGGTGGTATGGGTGATGTCGTTGGTGCCCTGCCCAAAGTCTTACGAAAAAAAGGTCATGATGTGCGGGTTTTCATGCCCTATTATGGTTTTTTACCGGATAAAATAGATATCCCTGAAAAACCAGTTTGGAAAGGAACAGCAATGTTCCAAGATTTTGAAATTTATCAGGCTTTTTTGCCCAAATCAGATGTGCCGCTCTATTTGTTTGGCCATCCCTCTTTTTCAGGGCGTAATGTCTATTTTGGTGATGATGAAGGATGGAGGTTTACCTTATTTGCAAATGCCGCGGCCGAGTTTGCTTGGAATTATTGGCGACCGAGTATCGTCCATTGCCATGATTGGCACTCAGGAATGTTGCCGGTATGGTTGCATGAAACGCCCGATATTAATACCGTGTTTACGATTCATAATTTGGCCTATCAAGGGCCTTGGCGGTGGTATTTAGACCAAATCACTTGGTGTCCTTGGTATATGGAAGGCCATAATACCATGGCGGCGGCGGTGCAATTTGCGAATAAAGTGACGACTGTTTCGCCCACCTACGCAGAACAGATTAAGACCTCAGAATATGGAGAAAATTTAGAAGGTTTACTCTCCTATGTGAGTGGTAAGAGTCTCGGTATTTTGAATGGTATTGATACGGAGAGTTATAATCCGCAAACGGACAGATATCTGTATCAGAATTTTAATGCCGATACGTTGGATAAACGCCCGATCAATAAGGTTTCTTTGCAGGAAGAAATTGGTTTAGAGGTGAATAAGGGCGCGTTTCTCATTGGGATGGTTACCCGGTTGGTAGAACAGAAGGGGATCGATCTGGCGCTGCAAATTCTGGATCGGTTTATGGCGTATACAGATGCCCAGTTTGTGCTGTTGGGAACGGGCGATCGCTACTATGAAACGCAAATGTGGGAGTTGGCATCCCGCTATCGGGGACGGGTTTCGGTACAGTTGCTCTATAACGATGCTCTGGCTCGCCGCATTTATGCCGGATGTGATGCCTTCTTGATGCCTTCTCGCTTTGAGCCTTGTGGCATTAGCCAAATGTTAGCCATGCGTTATGGCTGTATTCCCATTGTTCGCCGCACTGGGGGGTTAGTCGATACGGTAAGCTTCCACGATCCCACGAAAGAGTTGGGAACGGGGTATTGTTTCGATCGCTACGAACCCCTAGATCTCTTCTGCTGCATGATTAAGGCCCTAGAAGGATTCCGCTATAAGGAATATTGGAAAAAGCTGCAACAGCGAGCCATGCGCCAAAACTACAGTTGGGATCTGTCCGCCGATCAGTATATCAAGGTCTACGAAGAAATTTTCCCCGATGCTCCCCCACCCCCTCCTCCTGAACCTAAAGCAGAGGAAGAAGAAGACCCGAAAACAGAAGCGCCTAAGCCTTCTGCTGGGAGTACGGGTTTATAGTTTATATCCACAAAAAACTAGGGTAGGCAGTGCCCCACCCTAGTTTTTTTGTAGTGAATCGCAGAGGACGCTAGTCTTCTCTCCAGTCTTCTCTGCCAAGTAAGTCAATGACGCGATCGCGCAGTAAATATCCATTGCGCTCTAATTCTAATTCTACAGATTCCCATTCTCGACTGGGAATATAACGGCACAAACTGTAAATCGGTTGTAATCTCTCAACAGAACCGACATCAACTAAATGACGGGCTTCATCTTTAATCATGGCGATCGAGTATTGCAGAGTGGGCATCATAATTTACACCTTTTATTCGATTCGGTACAGGGTTGTAATAACGTTGGTTAAGTATAAATACTTTAGTTTTTTCCTTCATTCTCCTATTGTGAGGGATATTTGGCCCTTTTCTATGATATCTTTATTATTTTTAATGATCGGATGCCTGGCGAGCAATTTCATAGGTGAGGAAATCATGGGCCATATCCGTTTGGGGAAAAATCGCCCGTGCTTCAGTTAATAAGTCTTCCAGTTGTAGGGCATTCCCTGGGGCATACCGGGGACTAAAATGGGTGAGCATCAGGTGCTTAACTTGGGCAGCTAGGGCCACTTGGGCGGCCATGGTGGAGGTAGAGTGGAGGCGATCGTAGGCCAGTTGGGCATCCTGATGGGCAAAAGTCGATTCATGTACGAGCAAGTCTGCACTTTGGGCCAGATCTACGGCTCCTTCACAAAAGATGGTATCCGTACAATAGACAAAACTTCGACCCACTTGAGTGGGGCCGCACAGTTTAGCGCCGTGGATTTTGCGCCCATCAGGGAGGGTAATCCATTCTCCTTTTTTCAGCTTTCCATAGAGGGGGCCGGGGGGAATACCCAAGGCTTGAGCGCGAGCCACATCGAAGCGTCCGGGACGGTCTTTTTCTTGTACCCGATAGCCAAAGGCAGGAACTCGATGTTTGAGGGGGTTACAGATGACGCGATATTCGTTATCTTCATAGACGAGACCCGGTTCTACGGTATGCACTTTCACCGGGTAGGAAAAGTGAGTTTGGGAATAGCGGATGCATCCTTGCAAGTATTCGTTAAGTTTGGGGGGGCCATAAATATCGATTTGTTCCATGCTTCCGGCTAACCCACAACTGGCGAGTAAACCCATTAGGCCAAAGATATGATCGCCGTGCATGTGGGTGACAAAGATGCGCCGAAGTTGGCTCACTTTAAGGTCACTGCGTTGGAATTGGTGCTGAGTTCCTTCTCCGCAGTCAAAGAGCCAGAGTTCAGATTTTTGGGCCAGACGAAGGGCGATCGCCGAAACATTCCGCGATCGGGTGGGGACACCGGAGCTAGTTCCAAGAAAAGTAATTTGCACGCTAGGGTATCAAGGGGGGGACTGCGTTCTCTATTTTAATGGAAGCGGTCTCAGGGAAGAGGGATTAAGTCACCTTAGCCATGATTATCGAGCATTATCGCCTAGCCAAGACACTAAATCCTCAACTTCCGTAAAATCAAGCAGCGCTTCCCCCAAATCTTCCAAAGTTTCCACCGACAAAGACTGAATCTGTGCTTCCAATTCTGGAGACAGTTCCCCCACTCGTCGCGTCAAGAGGCGAGTGACTAAAGAGACCTCCCGTTGTACGCCTTGCTGAATTCCTTCGAGCAAACCTTCTTCATGAATTTCTTGGTAAATTACTGACTCGCGCATCGCCTCTTTCCTCAATAATTGTCTAATTAACTTCTTCTCAAATC
>NZ_JAQOSO010000110.1 GCF_030068505.1 Roseofilum capinflatum BLCC-M114 | reverse complement strand
TGGTACATGGCTTTGAGCCTTTAAGACTGTACACCATAACAGCGCTTCGCGCTGTTATGAACGGTATGTGCATGTTGTTAAGTGCCGAAGGTAATGCCTAAACTTTTGGCTGTGCTATTGCGGGTAAAGCTATTCCAAGTCCCTAACTCTTGAGCCGGCCGTCCACAGAGAATACTCTGGACTTGCTCGGTTAAGCCTTTAACTTGACTAAAGTCGGCTCCGGCAATGTTCTGTACTTGGTCAAAACTGGCTCCGGTGAGGTCGGCGCAGCGAAAATCGACTCCTTGTAATTCTGTATTATTCAAGCGAGCATTACGCAAATTAGCGCCGGTTAAAAAGGCTTTTTGTAAGTTGGCTCCACTTAAAGCTGCCTCTTCTAAATTGGCTGCGGTTAAGTCGGCTCCACTCAGGTAAGCGCCGCGCAAATTAGCCCCTCGGAGATCGGCCCCTCGGAGGTTGGCGGTATTTAAAAAGGCTCCGGCTAAACTGGCTTTGGGGCCAACTGCTCCTGATTTTCGATAGTCAAAATCTTCTGGCCATTGGGTTTCACTGTCGTAGAGGGCGAGTTGGAGTCGGGCATCGTCTAAGAGGGCGGTGCTTAAATTTGCTTTTTGCAGTTGCGATCGATTTAAGTATGCACCTTTGAGGTTTGCGCCTTGTAAGTTTGCGCCCTGTAGATCTGCTCCTCGTAGATCTGCCCCTTCTAGGTTGACTCCACTCAAGTTAGCACCGTTCAGGTTTGTGCCAATCAAGTTGGCTGCGGCTAAGTTGGCTTGATAGAGGTCTATGCCGGATAAATCCATTTGCATAGCGTCTAGTCTGGGGCGATCGACTCCGGGATGCAGGCCGAGCTGCTCGGCAGTGTCGCAATAATCTGTAGAAACCATGTTTTAATTGATCAATATAAACCGATTGGATTTATCCTAAAATTTTAGGGTACATCACTTAGAGTTTTGTTAACTTTTCTTAATTAAAACCACATTTCGATCTGCCCACAGAAGGTTTAATCATTCATGTTACTTCAGCATCCTATGACGATGATGGACTTCTTTCGCAAAAGTGAAGGGGTTTGGTACTCGGAGCGCACTGTTCATCATTTTGATTCGACGATTAATGAGTCTGGACTTTCTAATGTGATTGTCCAAGTTTTTGGCCCCAATGACCCCAAAGTGCTAGAGCTGTGCGAGACGAATAATACCGATCCAGCTAAGGCGGCTGGGGGGGCAAGTTTTATGTGGCAAGATAACTTAGATGCCGAGCGAGAACCTAACCCCAATTATGCGGCTATTTTAGTGGATATTCCTAATGCGGATAATCCTCGCCAAGGCTATTTTTTGCGAAATCGGGGTTATGTGGAGGGTATCCCGGTGATTGGGCGATACCATTTTGCCCCGGATGGGGTGTTAACGATTAATACGGAGTATGAGCGCAACCAAGGACAGGAAAGGGCTTGGTTTATTACGGATAATTTCCGGGTGCGCGTGAGTACGGTGAAAATGATGAATGGGGTGAATTTGATGAGTTATGCCTCAGAACGCAAGTGTGTGCTTCCGAGTCAGTTGGAAGAGATGCACAAGAAATATGAAGTGCCCGGTTAAGGTTAAGTCGGGGCGAGATTTTTTTTCGCCCCGACTTAACCTTAAAAGCTATGGCTGCGCCACCGGTTTAAGTGATATTCACCGATCGCCGAGAACTGCTGCATTTGCTGCATTTTTTCTTCCAAAGATTGGATGGTTTGTTGCTGAAGGTGCAGTTGCGATCGCAATTCCGTTTCTTTAGCATCAGGGGTTTTCAAGCGCTGTAATTGGGCCTGTAGACCCTCAATCACTTGGCTGTTTTGTTGCAGCTTATGTTCTAGGGCTTCATAATCCTGACGAGAAATGGACTGGGGCTGACTCTCTTGCTGGTGTTGCCTTTCCAATACCTGGGCTTGAAGGGCTTCATAATGCTCTTTGGAGACCGTGGTCTTTTTCAGGGTCTCGTGGGTTTGCTGAAGTTGGTTAACTTGGGCTTGCAGTTGCGCGATGGTTTGTTCTTGATCGGCGACTTTCTGCTCCCAAGCGGCGATCGCCTCTTGGTTTTTCCCGTCTGCTTGACTGTTTACCGCGTCCTGGTTCTGCTGAAGCTGTTTGATTTGGGCTTGCAACTCAGAAATGGTCTCTTCTTTTTGGGCCACTGTTTCTTGTAGAGTTTCTCCTGTGGCTGCCTTTTGCTGATAAGCGGCCAGCTTTTCTTGTAAAGTCGCCAGGGTTTTATCTTTGTCGGATAACGCCTTTTTTAATTCCTCCACTTCGGCGAATGTGGGGGTTGCTTCGTCGGCAGAGCGTTGGCTGACGGCAATATTTTTCAGAGCGGGAAACTTTCCTTCATTTCCTGAACCATTGGACTTCCCAGATTTGGACTCAAAGTCTACAGTTAGAATCGTTTGGGTCAACTCACTGTTAACGCTGATATATCCCCTTGACATCCGCTCTATCAATTCTGAGCGGGATAACTTGGTGGTTTTAGCCATCTCGTTGAGTAGCTCTTTTCCGCTGGGGGTAATAGAAATTCCTAACTTCATTTTTGACTCTGAGTATTGGGTGCGATTGGTTTTTGTATCTTTAGCCATTTTAGCAAATTTGGGGTTAACGTTTATCTTTTTTTACACTTGTTTATCCTTCCTGGTTTTCAATCGGTTTTAATCTTGCAGAATCAGTTAGGGGAAAGGCTGACACTCTACAGAAATAGAGGAACGATCATGCTGATTGAGTGGGTACTTCATGGGCAAAACTGGTAATTTTCTCAAATTCCAATGCTCCCTCTTTTGACCCCCAAATCTGTTCGTGGGTTTGGACATCCATTCCTCGATCTAGACTTTTCCAAGTAGTTTCTGTCAGTTCTACTTCACTGACTAAGTAAGTTTGATGGCCTTTCCGATGAATGAGGCATTGATTTCCGGGTTCGACCGAGCCTTGATAGCCAGTTCCGTCCCATTGAAACACCATGGAGCAATGATAGCGTCGCTGGATCGCCTGGGGGGTGATGGTATGCAGAATGCTTAATTCTCGCGCTGAACCGGCATAAAGAATGGGGTCTTGTAAGCTATAGTTTTCGATATAGATGCGATCGCCGCGATCGACTAATCGATGTACCCCTTGACGGTATGGACTCCACAGATCGTAATCATAGACTTGCTCAGAATAAAACCCGATGCCTTGAAAAAATTCCCAGGGCAGGGGTCGCCACAGAACATGAATATGGGCATATAATGTGGGATGGTTATAGGCTTGCTGATGATTGCTAAAATCTCCAGCTAACCAATGAGCCAATCGGATCAGTTCCTGAGAATAGGACGTAGATACGCTAGAGGTCATGGAACAGTTTGCTATAGGTTGGCTTGGCCAGGATTGACCTTAACCCGTTGTTTATGATCTCTCCATTATATCTTAAAGGGGCTTGTCGATCTATATGGGGATCAAGGTTAAACGGACAGTTGAGCCAAGAATCTCAAGGTTTAGGAGGATGACCGAATTTCGGAGGAGAAGGAAGCGGTGGTGACTCCTTGACCATCTTGAGTTTTAATTAGGGAGACTCGAAAGCGGACATTGGGGGTGGTAAACCAAATTCGCTCTTCAGCGGCCGCCCGATCGTAGGTGGTGATCAGGGTAAATATGCCTTCATCATTGAGGGAATATTGACCGATCGCCGGAATGGTTTCGGCATAGCCCCGTTCGCGCAGGAGTTGCCCCTTTTGGGGGCGATCGCGGTCGGGAATGGGTACTAAAATACAGGAGCCTTTGAGTTCTTCGTCTTCATCCCAATCTGATTGGCCTTCCCAAGTCATCTTAAAGGGGGATTCGATGGTGGCTGGATCGATCTCATATAAGTCACACACTGCTAATACCCCCGGATCTTGGGGGTCTAGGGCCATGATATCGATGGTTGAGCGCACTTCCTCAAAATGGGCAAAGGCTAAATGATGGCCACTGCGTTGCGATCGCCATCGCCCAATTGACTGTTTTACAAATTGCTTGAGATCCATAATCTATTACCCATTACCTATTACCCATTACCCCGTGAAGCGCTAATATCGTCGCCGCCCTCTTTTCAGGGGTTGACTGCGGAAAAATAGCCGTCTTTGCTTGGCGCGAGATAATTGGCGGTGGCGAAATGGTTTTTGATGGGGTTTCGTGGGTTTGAGGTGCTGACGACGCACGGGTTTAATCCGGGAGGGATTCACTTTGCGCCCAGGAAACAGAGAATAAACAGGCGATCTCGTTGTAGATTTTTCAACCGCAAGCGGTTTTGAGTTTCGGCTTTCAGGGATTACTGGAGGATCGCTGGGGTCTGGATCTGGAGATTCTGGAGGTTCTGAACTCCGATCCACTTGGCGATCGCTGGATGATTCTCGGTTTTCTACAGACTCGAAACTATCCGAACTTCCCCGATCTTCCCTTGGAGAAGCATCGATCGCTAATGGGCTTAAGACTTCAACCTGCTCCACTGCTAAGATTTTACCGCCAAAACGGTGAATCCGTTGTATGGTTTGAGAGAGCTGATTTTGGCGCACGGTTAACCAAGTTCGGGCCTGACGCTGATTGGGGTAGCTCCCCCCCTCGATTTGCAGACGCACCATGGACTGATTTAAGGATTTTGGCTCTAATCCCATAAAATACTCATCTTTTGCTCGTTTTTTCCGGCGATCGCCTTTGCTCCTAAGCCAAGACTTTGGCACAGTTGTGCAACCTATTCCGTTGCCTAGGCTACTTCACAGAAATGGGGCAGCAGGATGCAACCCATCCCACTGCCACCGATCCATCAGGCTAATCGAGATTAATTCACAGCAGTAATGCTGGCAATTTTACCCCCTTGTTTGTGAATTCGCTGATAGGTATCAGAGAGTTGATCAAAGGGAACCAACAGCACTTTGTTGCTCCAACGGAATTTTGGCATCCGATTGAACGCGCCTGGGGAACTATAACCGGTTACTTCAACCCGGTAAACCGTTCCGCCTTCGGTTGCACCTGTACCCAAACGAGTCCGAGCGCTGGAGGGGGGTTCTTGGAAAGACCAACCGCCGACACCACCAGAGGGAGGCACAACAGCAGTTGGGGTTCCTTGAATCACCAGTTTATTTAGGCGAGGACGATTTCCGGACAAGCTTCCTTTGAAATCACTGCTTCCAGGCCCACGCATCAGTTGGAACATATGGGTGAAGCCCACCAGATTTCTTACGCTTTCGCTTTTGTAGCCGCGCATATAGGGAACAATATTTTCCCCAAAGGTGTTTTGATACTCATCGCTATCGATGTAGGAATCAATATCCGCTTCAAAGCCTTGCTCATTCAAGATTGCACCATGAATTTGCATTTCTTCATAGCTATCGGGAGCGCGACCCAATAGGTGTTTGAAGTTTAACTCAATTAAGCGAAAGGGAGGGCAAGACTCGAAGAAGCGAGCGCGATATAAGCCAGATTTGGCCACCTGACGCACGAACTCACGAACACTGATTTCTCCCCGCTTCAGTTGAGATTCAGGGACGCTCAGGCGCTCGTTTTCCATGACATAGGAATTGCCTAAAACTTGGCGGTACACCGCCCGAATTACGGCTTCGAGTTCTTCACCCGATTGTCCTGGCCAGAGTTCAACGGGGTCGGTTTCTTCGTATACAGAAACTCCTAATTCCGACGCGGGTCCAAAAGGCATTTATACTAATCTCCTTTCAAAGAGGGTCTACAAAAGGGTTGATTCCTGGGAATGATGCTTAAAAACGTTAATAAACTTAACATTTTGATTCAGAAAAGCCTAACCCTAGAATTCAGGCGGTTTTCTGACTTAATCCCAGTTGTTTCCAGTTTATTGCTAGTTTCCGTCTCCTCATTTATACACCGAGGGTCGGTCGAGAAAGTGTGAAGAATTGTAAAGTTTTGCCCTTTTAAGGGGGCTAATCTCTCTCTCATTCTCAGAATATGAGCGATTTAGCGATTCCTATGTTGGGGAGCCAATGTGTTTTTGTTCTACTCCCAACCCCACAAGCGCTAATTGATCGAGGGGTTGCCCTTCTGCCAGGCGATCGAGTCCACGGAAATTACACGAGTACAATTTATGACTATCAGTCATTCCCAACCTTACAGCACTTTGCTCTGTTATGGAATACAGGATTTAACGCTCAAAACCTTTTTCAACAAGACTCTTGCCTCTTGCCTCTTGCCTCTTGCCTCTTCCCTCTTCCCTTTTGCCTCTTGCCTTTTGCCTTTTGCCTCTAATTCTGATACCCCTCAAATACCTTCAGCCGATCGATCAAATGATCAAAATAAGGCAATAATTCAGTTTTTTTATTGCCACCACACATTTCAATAGAAATCTGTTTCATAGCTTCGAGTCCCACCACCATAGCCTCTAAAGGAACCTCTAATTCCTGATACAGTAAATCCATATAATGCAGTCCCTCTGCACTGGTATACTGGGGCGATTTTCCAGCCACGCCATAATGAATACAGCGCAAAAAATGCCAAAAATCCCGCCAGCAATTTTCCGCTCGTTTTTCCGGATATAACGCGCCTCCGGGTTGAGTAATCTGGGGAAACTGCTCTAATACCTGAGACCTTGCGCGATCGACAATCTCAGAAGAGCGATCGCGTAATCCCCTAGCAATAGCAAACCATTCCCCCTTTTCCTCTCCTAAACCCGCTAACCGATCAAACTGCTCATCCGTCAAATACTGACGCTCTTGATTCGCCTGTTCAAAGACCTGAATCACTTCCGGCTGCACCGATCCCACCCAACTCTGAAAACTGACGATTTGAGCTTTACGAATCAACTCCTGAACAGAAGGACTCAACATATCTATTTTTCACCCGTTAACTTGTGCATTAATCAAGAGGAGAACCTCCCCAGTTTCTCCTGCCTCATCCAATTAGCTTTGACTGGCACGCAGTTCCTGAAGCGCATGATCGATTTTGATGATTTCCGGATGGTTAGCCAATTTTTCTAACGCTTTCTTTTGAGAAAGTTTCACCTTGCGAGAAACCCCCAGGACATCATTAACCAAACGTTCGCGATATTGTTCTAATTCACGAATCACTTCTTCGATCTCTTGAGGAGTCGCTTGAGTAGAGTTAGATTCAGACATAGGACTTTAGTTCAGGTATTAACACTCAATTTA
The DNA here is from genome assembly GCF_030068505.1 of Roseofilum capinflatum BLCC-M114. Classification (NCBI taxonomy): domain Bacteria; kingdom Bacillati; phylum Cyanobacteriota; class Cyanophyceae; order Desertifilales; family Desertifilaceae; genus Roseofilum; species Roseofilum capinflatum. The sequence goes on along the minus strand of NZ_JAQOSO010000110.1, from coordinate 1,152 downwards.
CGATTCAGCAATTCCTATCATCTTCCCAAATCTTGGACTCTGTGGTTAAAATTTTAAGAAACGTAACACAACAGATCGCCAAACCCTATGGAACTGCATCAAATCCAAACCGCCCTCAACAGCTCCAACTCCCAAGACCGACTCAAAGCTGTTACCGCCCTTAAAGACTACAGCAGTAAAGATGCAGTCCCCCTACTGATGAGTAAAATCAACGACCCCGATTTTCTCGTCCGTTCCTTCGTTGCCATGGGACTAGGGCGCAAACAATCCCCTGAGACCTTTCCTGCCTTACTCGAACTCCTCAAGCGAGATCCAGACCCCAATGTGCGATCGGAAGCCGCCAACTCCCTCTCCTATTCTGGTCAAGTAGCCATCTCCCATCTAGTCATTGCCTTCCATCAAGACGATCATTGGTTACTCCGTCGCAGCATCATTGCCGCCCTCGCTGACCTCGGCCATCCCGAAGCCTTATTAGAAGTTTGTCTGTGCGGCTTAGAGAGCGACGATCTCACCATTGTGGAAGCCTCCATAGAAGGACTTGCTTCCCTGACCAATACCCGCAAACAACAAGCAGCCTTAGAAACCCTCTTACCCCTAATCGCCTCACCAGAATGGCGCATTCGCCGCAAAGTCGCTTGGGCACTCCAGAAGTTTGCAGACTCAGAAGCCGCTCAGTCAGCCCTACAAAAGCTCTCCCAAGACGAGGATCATCGTGTAGTTGCTGCCGTTTTGGAAAATCGCTTATCTAAGGATGCCCAGAGAGTAGGAGAGTCATAATCTATTTAACTCGACTCCCTCTCCTATGGTTGTAGGGGCGAACGGCCGTTCGCCCCTACATATACGGGCTTAATGGAAGTGCATTAGCGTAGGGTGGGTTAGGCAGCTAAAACCTAGACTCTGACAGCAATCTATCAATCCGCCGTAACCCACCATTTTAGGGTTGTCACGGCAGTAGTGCCATGACACAGCTAAAAATGTGCATTAGCGTAGGGTGGGTTAGGCGGCTAAAACCTAGACTCTGACAGCAATCTATCAATCCGCCGTAACCCACCATTTTAGGGTTGTCACGGCAGTAGTGCCATGACACAGCTAAAAATGTGCATTAGCGTAGGGTGGGTTAGGCAGCTAAAACCTAGACTCTGACAGCAATCT
>NZ_JAQOSO010000109.1 GCF_030068505.1 Roseofilum capinflatum BLCC-M114 | reverse complement strand
CAATAGGCAATAGGCAATAGGCAATAGGCAATAGGCAATAGGCAATAGGCAATAGCGTAGTGCCGTGACACAGCTAAAAATGTGCATTAGCGTAGGGTGGGTTAGGCGGCTAAAACCTAGACTCTGACAGCAATCTATCAATCCGCCGTAACCCACCATTTTAGGGTTGTCACGGCAGTAGGGTAGCTCCTATAGTCGGTGAGGGGACTAATCGAGGGAAACGGCATCCACATCCACCGTATTTTTGGGGGAGGTTCCATCATTGGAGGAGGCAGAGGTTGATGACTGTTTCGCTTTTACCCGGTCTAAAACGAGTTGGGAGACCTCCGAAAGCAAAATTACCATCACCGCGACATCATCAATTTGACCGGCGATCGGGAACACATCCGGGGAAATGTCTAGGGGACTGAAAATATAAACCAAAGTCCCCAAAATAATCCACCAGCGATACTGGGGATTGCGAATCATGTTTCGATACCAGGTATACAGGGATTGAATTGGGTTGCTCATAAGATATCTTTCTCTCATTGCCTCTATTGTCGCAAACTCTTATCTAAAATGTGGGTAAGGATTTCCCCACCTAGCTCAACTGCAAGGGAAAACCTGAGAATAAACTCCGAACACCCGAAAATTCACCCTAAAATGTAAGACAATCGAAGAACACTGATTCCATTACCCGGCGTTTAGGCACAGAGAACCAGACAACTATGACGATCGCAGAAATTTTAGAGAAGGGGGGGTTAACCATTGGCCCATTACTGTTCTTATCCGTACTGGCCCTCAGTACCATTATTGAACGGTTATGGTTTTGGTGGACAGTCTTAACCAAAGAAAAAGAACTCATCGAGCAAATTCTCGAAGCCGCACGAGAAGACTGGAGAACTGCCCCAGAAATTGCCCGACGTGCCAGCGATCAACCTGTGGGCCGGTTCCTCTATGCTCCCTTAAGGATCAGAAATGCCGACCCGGAGGCCTTTCGTTTAGCCTTAGAAGCAGCAGCCGATGATGAATTAGCAGCCATGCGCCGGGGAGACAAAATCTTAGAAGCAGTGATTTCCCTCTCTCCCATGTTGGGACTCTTGGGAACCGTATTAGGATTAATTAATTCATTAGGCTCCATTCGCATTGGCGACTTAGCCACTGCCTCCACCCGTGGCGTAACCTTGGGCATTGGGGAAGCCTTAATTAGTACCGCCGTCGGGTTGGTGATTGCCATTACTGCTGTAGCCTTTTATCGCTTATTTCAAGGCTTGATTTTTATGCAAGTAAAGCTCTTTCGCCGCGCTGGAAGTGAATTAGAGCTATTGTATCGTCAATACTGGTCGGAGGAAGAAAGCGATTATTTAGAAAAAACGCCCCGCACCTTAGACAAAGGCTCCGTGAAAGCCGATGGTTCCGATGCACCTTAGCGGGGGAATGGGGGAATAGGGGGAGTGAACAACAGTAGTGCCATGACACAGCTAAAAATGTGCATTAGCGTAGGGTGGGTTAGGCGGCTAAAACCTAGACTCTGACAGCAATCTATCAATCCGCCGTAACCCACCATTTTAGGGTTGTCACGGCAGTAGGGTGGGCAGGAGGATAAGCCATATCCTTCAACTTCCACTAGCATACCCTGCCCACCTTACCCGGATTTATATTATTTGTGACAATTACATCCGTGATGCCCACAGCCTGAACCGTCAGGATGGCCATTGGCGCAAGCTTCACTACAATAAACCTGGCCATTTTTCTTAAACCCAGTTGCCTCATCCACCATACAGCTACAAGACTCACAAGCACATTTGACTTGGGTTGCAGTTGCCATAATCTTGTCTCCTTGACTTACATCTGAACAGATATTCATAGATTAGCATAAAATAATTGAAAGATTGTTCAGAGATTGTTAAATTTGAATAAGTAGCCCAAAAACGATCTACTCACTCATAACCCATCACCCAACTCCATGTCACAATCTTCCCTCTCCCAGTCCATAGACTCCCCCTACTGCTCCCCCCATTGCCCCCCCGAAGACTTAGACACCGAACATCGACAAGACCTAGAATCCCATCTTCTGCATCCCCGGAAAGCCCAAAAAATGGCAGAATTCTTTAGTATCCTCGGAGACCCCAACCGCTTAAGAATCCTATCTCTGTTAGCCACAGAAGAACTGTGCGTATGTGATTTAGCCACCACCCTCGAACTGACAGAATCCGCCGTTTCCCACCAACTGCGAACCCTCCGCGCTCATCGGCTTGTCCGCTACCAAAAACGGGGCCGAAAAGTCTATTATTATTTAGACGATCGCCATATTCTCGATCTCTATCACAATGTTGCCGAACACCTAGACGAAAGTTAAGAGACCTGAAAACCGAAAACCAAGCACACCATGAAAATCAACTGGGATAATCCAACAGAAGAAGCGCGAATCGAAGTCATCCCCCTGATTGATGTCATTTTCTGCATTTTGACCTTTTTTATCTTAGCGGCGGTAGGATTGACGCGCCAGCAAGCGATTACTGTAGATTTGCCCAGTGCCAAAACCGGAACCACCCAAATGCAGGATATGTTAATTGTGAGTGTGGATACGGTGGGCCAAACCTATATTGAACAGGAATTAGTCCCCAGGGATCAATTGCGACAACGGTTACTCGCCTATCAGATTCAGACTCCCCAGGGCTTAATGGTGCTGTATGCCTCGAAAACTGCCCTTTATGAAGATGTTGTCCAAATTTTAGACTTAATGCGGTCTGTGGGCGGCGATCGCGTGGCTTTGGCAACCCTTCCTACAGGGGTGAACCCCTCAGAAGTGACTCCACAAGACGAGCCAAATCTTGATTTAGGCATTCCCGGTTTAACGCCCCTACCGACTCCAGTTCCGGCTCCTGAACCCACAGCAACCGTTCCCCCAGCCCCAGCGAATCCAGAAACCCAGGAATAGCGAGAGATCGATCAACCGTTCGCTTGGCAGAACGCGGTAATGGGATTTTGAGAACAAGTTAACCCACCCAAAATAAACTGGAAAAGATGCAAGCCGCTAGAATTCCCGTTGCAAATGAAATCTGGGTTAAAGAAATCCCCTAAATTGTCGCTGCGAATTACACCATAGACCAGAGTACCAGAGAAGCGATCGCGCTGAGGTCGAGGATTAGAGCAGCCCTAGTTACACGAACCTGAGCAAAAAGTAGCCCTGAGTTGAGGATACCAGCGATCGCCGGAAAACGTTATAGTTGAATCAACTTCAGTAAGACAGCCCCTCACGACTATGACGAACGTACAAATTCCCTGGACATCAGCCGATTTAGAACTGTTGCCCGATAACAATAACCGCTATGAAATTATCGATGGAGAACTGTACATGACCCATGCCCCCCATTGGAAACATCAAAAGACCCTTGGTGAAATTTGCAGACTTTTAGGCAACTGGTCAAGTGAAACTCGATCGGGTGAAGTAATCTTCAATCCCGGTGTAATTTTCAGTGATACCGATAATGTTATCCCCGATCTCGTTTGGATGACTAACGATAAATTAAACAATTGTGTTGATGAATCAGGTCATTTTACCAGCGCTCCAGAGTTAGTGGTTGAAGTATTATTGCCAAGCAAAGCTGATGTTCGTCGCGATAAGGAAAGCAAGTTAAAATTATATTCCAATCAAGGTGTACAAGAATATTGGATTGTGGACTGGCGATTAAAGACGGTAGAGGTTTATCGGCGGGAAAAAGCAAAATTGGAATTAGTGATGACGCTATTAGAGAACGATGAACTCACATCTCCTTTGCTTCCTGATTTTTCTTGCCAAGTCAATCAATTCTTTGGTTAAGGAAAGTCTGTTCAATGTCCACCATTAATGCTTTATGGTAAATGCTAATTCTATCCTCACCGGATTAACGGATGAGCAAGTGAAAGACCGCTATCGGTCAGGCTTGCATAATGACGTTAATTTGCCCAATAGTCGCTCCTATCAAGATATTTTAGGGGAAACGGTGTTCACCTTCATTAATGGGGTGTTCTTTTCGATTTTTATGCTGCTGATTTCCCTGGGACGCTACAGTGATGGGGCGATCGTGATTGTGGTGTTGTTTAGTGCGGTGATCGTGAGTGTTTGTCAGGAGATTTGGGCAAAACGCAAGTTAGATAAAGTGGCATTGTTGACTCGTCCTCGGTCTTTGGTGATGCGGAATGGCCAAGAATGCACCCTCGATCCTCGTGAGATTGTGCAGGGAGATGTGTTGCATTTGGTTCCTGGGGAACAGATTATGGTGGATGGGGAGGTGTTACAGGGACAGATGGAGGTGGATGAGTCGCTGTTGACGGGGGAGAGTGATGCCATTGTGAAAAAACCGGGCGATCGCCTGCTCTCTGGCACGTTTTGCATTAGTGGTAATGGGTATTATGAAGCACAGCAGGTGGGGCGGGAAACCCTAGCCTATCGCCTGGCTTCGGGGGCTAGGGCGGTGCGACAGGTGTATACGCCTTTACAGCAACAGATTAACCTGGTGATTCGCATCTTTATCTTAGTGGCTGGTTTTCTGTGGATTTTAGTGGCGATCGCCGTTCTCAGTCGTACCCTTTCAGTCCCTGATGGGGTGCAAAAAGCGGCGGTGATCTCTAGTTTAGTGCCTGCGGGCCTATATTTATCGATTACCCTCGCCTATGCTCTGGGAGCGGTGCGGATGCTGGATCGAGAGATTCTCATTCAACAGGCTAACTCGGTGGAGTCCCTGAGCCATGTGGATATTCTCTGTTTGGATAAGACGGGAACCCTAACCGCGAATCAAATTGAGGTGCATCAGTTAGAGGCAATTCAGGAAGATAGAGCGCGTTTAGAGCAGATTTTAGGGGGGTTCGCAGCCAGTGCAACCACCCAAAATGCCACCAGTGAGGCGATCGCTCGCTACCGTCCCCATCCCCCCCAACCGGTGAATAGTGAAGTTCCCTTTACCTCGGCACGCAAGTGGAGCGGTTGCATTTTTGCCACAGGTGAAATTCAAGGAACCTATGTCTTAGGCGCTCCAGATATTCTCGCTCGCACCATTCCCCTGGCTGAGGAGATCCGGGAAACCATCCACCAGTGGACAGAACAGGGCTATCGCGTCTTGCTGTTTGCTGGTTCTGAAGCGGTGGTGAGCCTTTATGATGGGGAAAATACCCCCACTATTCCCCCCACCCTTGCCCCTTTGGGATTAGTGATTTTAGGGGATCAATTGCGTCCGGGCGTGTTAGAAACGCTGCAAGGATTTCAGCAAGCGGGAGTGCAACTGAAGATTATTTCCGGGGATTATCCGCAGACGGTACAGGCGATCGCCCGTCAAGTCGGATTAGAGGGAGATTTGGCCATGATTTCGGGAGCGGAGTTAGCCCAAATTGAACCGCACCAATGGCCGCAAGTCGTGCAAGACTATACTATTTTTGGGCGCATTACCCCCGATCAAAAAGCCCAATTGGTCAAAGAATTGCGCCAAAAAGGAATTTATGTAGCCATGATTGGGGATGGAGTCAATGATGTTTTATCCCTGAAACAAGCGAATTTGGGGATAGCCATGGAAAGTGGCAGTAAAGCCACGAAAGCGGTGGCGGATTTAGTCTTATTAAAAGATTCCTTTGTGTCGCTCCCCTTTGCATTTTTGGAAGGGCAACGGATTCAAAACGGAATTCAGGATGTTTTGAAGTTGTTTATTATCCGCATTTTTTCGTTTACCTTACTCATTTTAGCCACCGGTCAAGTGATTGGCACGTTTCCCTTATTGAATAAACATAGTGCTTTAGTAACGGCGCTTTCTGTAGGCTTTCCGAGTATGAGTTTACCGGTTTATGCCAAACCAGGAGGAGAACAGAGTGGCGATCGCGTCCGCGCTCTATTTCGGTTTATTTTACCCGCCACATTATCCGTAACCTTAGCCGGATTAATCGTCTATTTAGGCTATTTAGTCACCAGTGTTTGGCGAGCGGTGAGCCTTAACGGAATGGTCATCATTGATAATGAGTTATTAGCCATTCCTCGCAGCGCTTTAGTCACCCTATTAATCCTGTGCGGCTTAACCTTAATGTTGTTTCTCAAACCCCCAACCCGGTTCTGGGTAGCCGTGGAACCCCTGAGCGGAGATTGGCGATATACGGCGGTTGCGTTGAGTTTGTTGGGGTTATACAGCTTAATTTTGGCGATCGCCCCTGTGAGAGCCTTCTTTGACTTGACGTTATTATCGGTATCAGATTATGCGTTTATTCTGGCGATCGTTTTGCTATGGATGTATCTCCTGCGCCTCACCTGGCGACGGAAATGGTTAGAGCGTTTTTTAGGGAAATTCCATTAATCCAATGCTACTATACAGCACTTTGCGCTGTTATGGAATACAGGGTTGAACGCTCCAAACCTTTTGCCTAGCGCGAAGCGCTGTATCTTTGGTAACATAACTTCTGGCAAAGCCAAAATGTTTTCAACTACCCCTTCATCACCATTGAGAAACCGAATGGCAGTTGAAGTATCTAAAGCCGTCTCACCACTCATTTTCATCTACCTGCCGACAATTTTTCCGAATAGCTTGCTGCATCTCCTCTGCCTCAGCATCACTCAAAATTCCCACAAACTTCGCTAGAGGGTGTTCTTTTTTACTGACTTGAATTCGGTGTAAAAACTCTAGAACTTTTTGCACTATATCATCGGGTGCTTGTTCAAGTTCTTCGATTAACTGTTGGCGCTTATTCATTGTCTACAAACTCCATTAGGTAAGATTCTGCTTTATCCTAATTTATCACCAAGATCTTGCCCTCTCCCTTGGATGTCCCCAGCGATCGTGCTGCGATCGCCTCTTCCCTGACTATTCCCTGTAATTTCCCGTATAACCACGCAAAACTGAGTTAATTAACATTTTATAGTCTCCACCCTGAGCCTGAAACCATGCCAAGATATCTGGCTCAATAGCCACCAGTTGCCGCGCTTGAGCTGCCGGAATTCTTAACGTTGCCCTCTGAAAGAACTCCTCAGTCAAGGGTGGAATGTCAGAATAATCAATTTCGTCATCATCCCCATTCTCTAACGCTTCCCAATTAGTCCGAGAGGTATTGCTCAAGTCTTTTGCGCTCATATCGATTTGCCCTTCGTGCTGAAATAATCCGAATAACGTTATTTTGTCGTTCTGTCCACACTACAACGGCTACACAGTTCGGCTAAACCCAGATACTCGATGCCTTGTGGAGTGACGGAAAAGCGACAGGGGAGAATTTCTACTCCTTTGGCGATCGCCTGACGGAACAGCTCCCCATAGACGCGATCGGCACTGTCTCCAGGGGAAAACTGCTCACAGTCGGCGCGATTAATGAAATAAAGCATCACTGCTCTGGCTTTTGGGGGCAGTTCCATCAACTCCCGTAAATGCTTTTGGCCGCGATCGGTGACGGTATCGGGAAATAAAGCCAGCCCATTTTTCGCCCAAGTGGTATTTTTCACCTCTACATAAATCGGCGGCTCTCCAGTGAGCAGAAAATCGACTCGACTGCGCCGATTCTGTCCATAAACTACCTCGGTTTTTAGGGTTTCATAGTCTTGGAGTTCAGGAAAAATGCGCTGTTCTAGAGCTAATTTAATTACTCGATTGGGCAAGCTGGTATTCACCCCCACCCAAACCGGTTCCGGTTTCTGCAACTGAATCATCTCCCAAGTGTAAGCCAACTTCCGCTTGGGATTATCATGATAAGACACTTGTACCGGAGCGCCTATTTCACAGACATCGGTCATGGGCCCCGTGTTGGGACAATGGGCCGTAATTAACTCCCCCGTTTCCAGTTCAATATCGGCTAAAAAGCGTTTATAGCGACGTTTGAGGATACCCGGAAATAGGGGAGGATAGGAATATAAAAAAGGAGACATTGCCAGAGTTAACTGCACTTATCTAAGGCGGCGATCGTCAGATCAATATAAGGAGAGGTTATGCCAACCAAATCTGTCAATAGATCGGTGATAATATTCCTGGAGTCTCCTGCGACAATAAACTGATTTACCCTTTGTCTCCATTGCTCATCATGGGAGGGCAAAATCATCCCATAGCCAATACAGGTTAACGGTTCATTCGGTAAGAGGCTATATTCTTCATCGGACAATCCTTGTCTTTCAGCTTCTCCGATTAAGAGAACTCCATCACTGGCAAAGGCATCAATAGTTCCCGCCATGGCATCTCGAACGGCTTGTTGTCGCCCCTGATTTCCAGTATAGGGAATAGAGTCAGCCAGTTGATAGCGACTTTCGATAAATTGGCGCGTCAGAGTATTATCTAAAACTCCAATATCTAAGCCTTGTAAAAATCCTGAAGGTTTGAATAAAATCCGGGTTTGAGGACGCATTAAAAAATAGGTTCCGGTGACGAAGAATCTGAACGAAAATTGGGTTCCTTGGGGGGGAGTAGTGCTGATGGTATTCGGGCCACATTCTAGATGAACTTGTCCATCTCTAACGCTTCGATAGCGACCATTGGGGGAAGATTCATTGAGGGTAGATTCAATGGTTTGGAGTTCAATCGGGCGGTTTAATTCTTGTTCTAATTCTTCGGCAAAAGACTCCATCATTTGTAAGCATAGGCCTTTCCATTCTCCCGATTCCATATAACCAAAAGGAGCCGCATCTTTACGAATGCCGACTTTTAAGGTTCCTGTGTTTTGAATCTCTTCCAGAACTTCTTGGGCGGGACTGGCTCCAGCCGTTGTTAAAAGGATACCCAAGCTGGCGGCGATCGCTGCTATTTTCTTGAACATTACCGTTATTTATTTTCGGAATAACCTGACGAGCTAGATTATCCCGAAATTCTGCTTTTGTCAATTGAGAGACAAAGCTCTAATTCTAGGAGAACGAATTAGCTCACACTATTTATGGACTCTTGCCTCTTACCTCCCCCCTCTTGCCTTTTGCCTATTGCCTTTTGCCTCCCCCTCACCGACAACCTTAACTTGTTACCAATGCCTATTCCCCATTACCAGTGCCAAGCGCTACAAAAGGGGAGTCAACCGTACCCATGATGGAGAGTTTACCGCCGATCGCCGATCGCCGATCAGTCGTTAGAATAAACCCGTAATTGCCACGATCGTGCAAAAAACTGACCACTCCATTACAATCGGGGTGAATCTAGAGACCCGTTTCATGGGGTGATGCCTAGAATCGTTGGTTCGTCTATATGAGGTTATCTAAAAATGAGCGAAACTGATACACCTAAAGAATCTAGCATAGTAGAAGTTAGCCCCGAAACCAAAGCCATGGTGGAGCAAGATGAGGGACTAAAAGATGCAACGGAACAGGTTAAAAATGAAACAATGGCACTGATTGAAGCCATGAAAACTCGGGCCCAGTCAGAAATTCATAAAGCCGGAAACTATACCCTGGAAACCTATCTCAGTTCTGTCAAGAAAGCTAAAACCAGCTTAGAAGAAGAAAACCTATTCGATCCCGATCGCATTGAGAATTCCCTCAAACTCCTGCAAAAGGATGCGGAGAAAAACTGGGAAACCATCGTTAAGCAAGCCCAAGAACTCGGCGATCGCCTGTCGGAAGCGGCTAAAGCAGCTTGGGAAATTCTCACCGCTCCCCGCACCGAAAGCGATGCCAAATCCAAAGATCCGGACTAAAACCGACTAACTCAGGGCATCTGAGAGATAAGCAGCCGTGGCTTCCACCACGGCGATCGCATTTTCATACATCATCCGCGTCGGCCCCAAAACCCCCACGCTCCCCACGGGAACGGAGCCGCGAAAATAGGAAGAAGTCACCAGAGCGCAACTTTGCATCGGTTCCAGGGGATTTTCTGAGCCGATCCAAACCTGTACCCGACTGCTGTCTTTTTCCGGCTCTGGAACCTTAAAAATCAGGGGTAATAACTGAGTCGGTTCCTCTTCGAGCAAATGAATTAAGGTTTGCACCTGTTGCAGTTGGGAAAACTCCGGTTGTCGCAATAGTTCCGCAACTCCACTAATCCAAATATCGGTATAAACAGAAGACGCATGGCGCTGCTTAAACTGCCTTAAAACCTGGGTAAGCTGCTCTCCATAGCGCTCAAATTCACTATCTAACTCTGTCCAATCTAAATGCTCCAACTCCGTTAGTAACCGTCCCTTCAAATTATGGTTCAGGAAATTGGAAAGCACTTGCAATTCCCTCGATATCTGTTCTATCGTTTCATTTCCCTCTTCTCCCGTGTTGGGTAAATCAATCAGAATCGAATGGGTTTGGTAAGTATCCGTCACCAAAATCAACATGGCGCGATCGCTATCCACAGCCACTAATTGCAAATGATGCAAGCGGGAATTTTGCGCTTGGGGCATCGTAATTAGGGTAATATAACCGCTTAAACTCGATAAAATTTGCGCGGCTGACTTAAAAAGAGATTCTAAACTCCATTGCCAATTCAGCTTTTCTTGCAGCAAGTTTTCCACCTGTTTCCCCGTTTTAATATTCGGGGTCATCAAATGATCCACATACCACCGATATCCAGAATCCGAAGGCACGCGACCGGCCGAAGTATGGGGTTGATAAAGTAGACCCGATTTATCCAAATAACTTAAACAAGAACGAATGGTAGCCGTGCTTACAGAAAAATTATATTCTTCCACTAAAACTTTTGAACCCACCGGTTCGGCGGTAGCCACATAATGATTAACGGTTGCTTGTAAGACGCGCTTATGGCGATCGCTCAGTTTAAATTCTAAGTGCATTTGAGTTTATATCAGAAATATTATGGAATAGATAACCGATGTATGCTAGAGAACCTCATCGGTGGGAATTTTGATCTATAAGTCATAAGATAGCAAGAATTTGTCCATCCATCTTCTAGGATAAGGAGATAGCTTATGGGTACACCATTATTTCTGGAGTATGAAATCGCCAATCATCGTAGGGTGGGCAGGGAAGAAGCGACATCATTCAAATTCTATCAGTAGACCCTGCCCTCACCCCCGAAGAATTGATGACGGAGTAAGTCAAATACTACTCTTCTGTCACTCTCCGGGTTCAATGAATAGGAAATTTGCCAATTATCCGGAAGGATAAAAGAATTGAAATTGATTAACACCGTTAATCAATTTATTAAATCCTCGTAATAAATAAGAACTCGGAACAACATATAAACACGGAACAATTGACCAAAACAGAGCGGTAACCTGATAATCAGGCGCAGACTATCTCGTAATCCTCCCCCTTGCAACAAGGCTGGGCCCAGTGAAGTAATCAGATATCCCATAATCAAACCCAGAGTCGTGTCGGTGGATAACTGGGCTTGATAGAGACTACTGGAAATTAAAGCTGGAGTTAAAATATAGACCGCCAGTTCAGAAAGGGTCGAGCGCTCCAGAGTCAAAGTCCGACCGGCAATCATGCCAATGGAAATAATAAAAGTAACCGGAACTAAGGCAGATAAAATAACATTCATTAGCAAAAGACAGGGAGGCAAACACCAAGGAGTTTAGGGGATCTCGCTATACTATCTGTAGCTGCCATCACTCACCAGGGAGGAGAAAATCATGACTCAGAGCGCTACTAATAACTATGGAATTACCCCTCAAACCGAGGAAACCCTGAAACAGCGAATCCGCCCCATTGTAGAGCATTTCCTGAATACGGATGAGGTGTTTGCGGGTTTAGAGGGCGATCGCACCCTCAATGAAGTTTTAGAGGTTTTCATCAGAAACGGCAACGAGCAAGAGCTGCAACAGATGAGCGATGAAGTGATGACTGAGAAAGTCAGGAGGATTTTGGGCACAGAAGCATTGGCTCATTTCTTTGATGATTTAACCCCTGACGAAATTTCCCAATTTGAAGCCGCAGTTCAAGAAATTCGCACAGGAGTGAAGAACAGTTAACCATGGACTATTTGCTCGACACCAATATTTTAACGGCTCTGTTAAAAAATAATCAGGGAATTCGGAATCGGGTTAACAATGCACAATACCAAGGCGATCGGCTATTTATCAGTTGTGTGACTTATTTTGAATCGGAAGGAGGACTATTAGCCATTGAGTCTCGAAAAAAATTAGCTCATTTGGAGGATTTATGCCAAACTACCCTACAGGTTTTGTTTTTAGACCAGATGAACATCATTCACACAGCATCTCGCATCTATGCCAATCTCAGACGTAAAGGCACACCCATCCAATTTGCTGATATTTTAATCGCCGCAACTGCCCTAGAGCAGGATTTAACCCTAGTCTCCCATGACTCCGATATGCTCAGAATTGAGGGATTAAAATTAGAAGATTGGTTGCAGGAATCTCCCTAAACACGGGTTAATTCTACCATCCCCATGTACCCGGCCCACCCTTAAACGGGCCAACCACATCAGAGGTAATCCATCCTCCATAAAAATTACCTTCTTGAGGGATTACTCGCTCATCATTAACATAACAGGCATCCATGAGGTTAGCCCAAAAGCTGTAATGGTTTTGTAGTGCAGCAAAGTTAGGTGTGGTTTCTACACAGCGCCAAGCAGCTTTTTGAATATATTTGTCACCCATTTTGATATCATAATAAATATAAATTCCTTTCCATTCACAAAATCCCTTTTTAGGAGTTTCAACCAAATACTCTGTTTTCACATCTTCAATGGGGAAATAATAGGTTGGGGGATGACTTGTTTCTAAAACTCTTTTCCCTTTGGTTGTTTCAGCTAACACAATGCCATTACAAATGACTTTCAGATATTTATCTGTATCTTGCAAAATAGCGGGTCTGGGGTAATCCCAAACAGATTCTTGGCCAGGTTGTGGGGGAATGGGTTGGGGTCTCATGGTTAATAATTTTGCCTATCAAAGTGTTCTAAGGACTTCATTCATTATCGAACGGGGTATTGCTTCAAAAATTGATAAGAAGCCTCAATATCAGGAGAAAGAGGGCGATCTACTTGTAAAAAAGAGACAGAGCGACGGTAATTATTGAAGAAGGTACGGGTAGCACCTGAGAGCCTTAATCCAGGATTTTTTTGTTGCCTTAAATTAATGGCTTGACCAATATGCATCATTTCAATCCCCAGAATGTAATAGAGATTATCAGTCATTTGCTGAAAGCGGCGAATGACGCGAGGTGCATTAGTTGATGTATCTTCAATGTTACCTGCAATTGAGATTAAATCCATAGAGACAGGAACAGCCAAGGATTGATTTTCAGCAGCTAGAGAAGCAAAAACCTTTTGTATTGCCCCATAAGCATGAAAGGTTTGATCGGTTCCTAGAAAACGACTAAGATGGGTAAAGTGAGGATCGGCAAGTTTGATGGTGCGTTGTGCTGATGCATTAGAGAGGTGACTCAGGGCGATCGCCGCTTCCTGAAAAGAAATCACCCAAGGAAGAGGAGAAAAGTTCCCTGTTGGGATTAATGCACCTCTAAGTCCATCCTCTGCCACATACTTCGAGGCTTCTTCAGGTAAATTGGATGGGGTAGAGACATCTAAAATAATAGCAGGATTATCATCGGAAGAGTTCAGTTGAATTTGCAACATAGTCTCCAATTCTGCTAAGGATTGCTCTACAGCACCCAAGGTATACGCTGCTGTACGGAAACTCAAGGGATCTTGCAAAGCACGGTCTTCTGAAGGCTCCCACAAGTAACTTCCTGCTAAAATTGTGCGAATATCTCTAGCGGCTGAAGTCACAGAAGGAAAAGGACGAATAACATGACTATCTTGTAAGAACGGCTCAATGTTACCATCTAAAGCTTCTAAACTTAGAGCAAATAAGATTTTATTGACCTCAAGTAAGTGCTTTAAATCTTCGATGGCTAATGCTGCCAAGGCAGCAGAATAAGCATTAGAACTAAGGATGGATAGGGCATCTCGACCAAAAATATCTAAGGGTTCTAGTCCAACAGCCTCTAGCGCTCTGCTGGCTGGCATTTTTTGACCTTGGAAATACACCTCACCTTCACCAAGCATTGCCAGCCCAATATGAGTAATTAAGGTAATATCTGCTTGTCCAACTGAACCCCGTGATGGCATAACGGGAATAATATCATTATTGAGAAAATCACGGTACAGCTCGGCAACGCGAGGTTGTGCGCCAGTCGCGCCAAAGAGAATTGAGTTGAGGCGAGTAACCATGATTGCTCTAACCACTTCTGGACTCATTTCTGGCCCGACTCCAGCCGTGTGAGCGTAAATTAAGTTACGGTTGAATTCTTTAGAAACTTCAATAACTTCTTCGCTTAAACCACCACTAGGATCGACAAAAGACTGATCTTTATTGAGTCCGACTCCAGCAGTCACTCCGTAAATCTGATGTCCACTTCTAGCCGCTAACAGCAAAATCTCATGGGCTTTTTGGATGCGATTGGACGCTTCATCACTAATGGTAACCCTCGCCCCATTTCTGGCAACCTGAGCTACATCAGCCGTTGTTAAACTTCGCCCTGTAAGGACAATTGTTTGTCCTTGTAACCCGATTTGATTCGGAGAGTCCATACGAGCTAAATGAGTCCCCTTAGATGCATCTAATGCTTCTAATGCTTCTAAGGAGTCTTTGGCATGAACCTTAACACCGGTTTGACTGAAGCAAAGAGTCGCTAATAGCAGAAAACTGAGAGGCTTAATTTTATAAGTCATAAGTTTGGAGATTATAGTTGATTGGCTTAAGGTTAACCCACTCGATTTTGAGCGATACGAAAACCGGCATGTTGATAAAAATTCTTGCGGAACCAATTCCGACAAGAGGGAGATGCATAAGCACCTGTGCTGGCCCAAGATCCGCCTAACATTATCTTATGATCGCTGTCGAAAAATGGAGCAGAATAATCTTCATATAGGGGATGGGGTTTAAATCCGGGTAAGGGCTTAAATTCATCACTGAGCCATTCCCAAACATTACCGCGAAGATCGTAGAGTCCGGAGGATGCTTCAGAATTTTTTAAGCTTCTTACAGGGGAGGGAGAACCAAATTTTACATTGAGGTTACAGTCTTGATGATCATCAGACTTTCCCGTGGCGATTTTCCATTCTGCTTCGCTCATTAAGCGGGTTCCTTCGCCTTTCCAGTGACAATAGGCCATGGCTTCATAATGGTTAACTTCCACGGGCCAATCTAGGGGTAAGTCGATTTCCTCGAAGAGGGTGCGGTACTGGTAGCTGCCATTTTTTTCGATCCAGAATTTGGGGTGTTTGACGTTGTTTTCTTGCTTCCAATTCCAGGATTCATCATCCCAGAATTCTGGGTTTTCATAGCCCCGATCTTGGACAAATTGCAGAAATTCTCCGTTAGTAATCAGGTGTTGACTGGCGAAAAAAGGTTGGACTTCTACGGTGCGAGTTCCATATTCGCTATCCCAACCGTAGGTGTTAGAGTTTTCGGGTTTTCCAAGGTTAACTTTTCCTCCAGAAATGGCAATCATTTTATTTTCGGGAGTAGTCTGATTTGAGGGGGCATATTGCCAGGTTTCGGGACGTTTAAGATGCTCAACCGAGAATTGTCTAAGCAACATGGAGGAGGTTTCAAAGTGAATCCGGTTATGCTCCATTGCCATGATTAAAGCCCAAAGGGGATGGGTTTGGGTGATGGGAAGATTGAGGGAACAGGTTTTGATGACTTGGGTAATGGTTTCTTTGGCTTTTTCCCGATAGTCCCAAACTTGTTCGACTTCTGGCCAATTAATGTTTTTGGTTGCTTCTTCTAGCTCTTCTGGACTGCTGGGATCGACTCCAAGTTCAAATAGTATTTCGTAGTCGGGATTAATGCGTTGGTCTAATAATTCTACTCGAATGAGTTTGTTGATGTAGAAGACGGGGGAGTGTCCGAGGTAGAAGATAATGGGATTTCTCAGGGGATCGGGGTTGAGGTAAAAGCTGTCATTGTGGACTAGGCTTTTCATGAGAATTTCTTCTAATTCCCAGGAGTTTTGGAAGTAGTTGAGGAGGGTTTGGCGATCGCACTTATCCAGCTCTAGATTCTGTAATGAGGTCAGTTTATTCATGTCTTTTTATACTTTTTGCGAGAGGATTAATCCAAACCACCGTTTGGAATCCGTCCAAGCAGTGATTGGTTTTAGACCTTTTGCGGCTAGTTCGTCTTGCACTGTCTGTACATTAAATTTACGGGATATCTCGGTTCTAATGGTTTCTCCAGTCTCAAATTTAACTTGAAAATCGAGGGCAGCTAACTCAACAGAATGAGCGCTCAAACAGCGCAAATGCATCTCAATTTGGTTCAATTCCTGGTTATAAAAAGCCCAATGTTCAAAGTTTTGCCGCTTAAAATTGCCCCCAAAACGCTGGTTGAGATGATCCAGCATGTTGAGATTAAATTCAGCAGTAACGCCTTGAGCGTCATTGTAAGCTGCTTCTAGGATATCTTTGGGCTTTTGTAAGTCTACACCGAGGAGGAAATATTCGCCCATGTGTAGAGCGTCTAAAATATGGTCGAAGAAGCGATCGCACTCTTGAGGATTCAGATTCCCCAAACTGCTACCTAAAAAGAATACCATCCGAGAAGGTGCAGGGGTTCGTTCCAGTTCGACTAAAGCTTCTTCATAAGTTCCCACCAACCCTTGAATCTGTAGATGGGGATACTCTTGGAGCAACTGCTGGGCACTTTCCGTGAGAATGCTACCACTAACATCAATGGGGATATAGTGCAGGGAGTCCGTCAAAGTTTGATACGCATCTAACAAGCGACGGGTTTTCGTAGAGCTTCCGCTTCCTAGCTCCACCAACTCACAAGCACCCGTCATCTGGGCAATTTCATCGGCATATTGATTAAGAATAGAATCTTCTGTACGGGTGGGATAATATTCGGGTAGCTCGCAAATTTGCTCGAATAATTGCGAGCCATAGCTATCGTAGAAATACTTCGGGGGTAATGTCTTCGGATTTTGGCTTAATCCATCGATTACATCTTGGCCATCGACCGTAGCATCTTCTCGATCAGAATGACTGAGATGTTTAATCTGTAAACGCTCCTGAGTTGCTGGTAAAACAGCCACAATAAATGCTCCCTTCCCTTGTTATCTAAACTCTCCCAATCTAGGGTATCAGCTTTTAGTCTCCTGCACAAAGAAAAATCTAGCGAAACGGAGTTTTATCGCCGACTATAGAAACCGCCACACCAGAGAAAGGGAAAGTTAGGACATTTTCTATTGCCTATTGCCTATTGCCTATTGCCTCAAACCTATTCCCTAGCGCCCAGCAACTCCCCGTTTCCTGACACAACTTTACCGATCTCAAAGGCTTGAATCCCTTGTGCATCAAAGGTATTGAGGGCAAATTCGGCTTGTTCGGGATCGATCAAGACAACAAAGCCAATGCCCATATTAAACGTATTAAACATCTCTTTTTCTGCCACCGATCCCGCTTGGGCTAACCATTGGAAAATGGGCGGAATTTCCCAGGCACTCCAATTCATGGCAATGGATTGATTTTGACCTAAACAACGGGGTAAATTTTCGGGTAATCCTCCCCCGGTAATATGGGCCATTCCATGGATATCTAAACCTTCAGCTATGGCGGTTAAAATCGGTTTAACATAAAGCTTTGTTGGGGTGAGTAAAACTTCACCCAACGGTTTATTTAATCCCTTGGGGATCGCCTGCCAACTTAAACCTTGAGTTTCCACAATTTTGCGAACCAAACTAAAGCCATTACTGTGAACGCCCTGACTGGCTAACCCTATTGCCACATCCCCCACGCGGACTTGCGAGCCATCCAATAACCGCTCTCTTTCCACAATGCCCACACAAAAGCCCGCTAAATCGTACTCACCCACCGGGTAAAATCCCGGCATTTCCGCCGTCTCTCCTCCCAACAGGGCACATCCAGCCTCCTTACATCCCTGGGCAATCCCAAAAACTACTTGTTCTAATTGTTCTGGATTTAACTGACCCGTAGCGAGATAATCCAGAAAAAACAGGGGTTCAGCGCCAGAAGTCAGCACATCATTGACGCACATGGCGACTAAATCAATGCCGATGGTATGGTGGCGATCGCAGGCTTGGGCAATCTTCAACTTGGTTCCCACCCCATCGGTTCCCGACACCAAAACCGGTTGTGAATACCCTCCCGGCAACTGAAAACAGCCCCCAAATCCCCCTAAACCCCCCAACACTTCCGGGCGATAGGTACTCTCCACCCAACGACGAATCTGGCCCACAAACGCTCGACCCGCCTCAATATTCACTCCTGATTCTTGATAATCCATGGTTTCAGCTCCCAATTTCCCCCCTTTTGGGGGCATCTATCAAATATTCTTATCCATCGCGGGATCGCAGGGTGTATCTTAGTCTGGGCAATCCATACAGCGTATTTGTACTTATTTTTTTGGGGATCGCGGCCTTTCCCAATCCCGAAAAACTGTGATAACCTATCGCTGTTCAACCAAAAAATCAAATTCATAACGAGTTCGATTTTTAGACCAAGAAACCTAAAACCCTCCACAACTGAAGGTTATTCTACCCTCTGTTGGAGCGGTAAAAGTAGGGGAACTGACAGTTATTCACCGAGAGTTCCTCGGGGTGTGCCTGTGGAGTGTCAAACAAACGCAATGTTTCGGCAAAGCGGACACGACGAAGCAGGAAGAAAACATCAGATTATGTGCAACTCGATCTAGGTTTGTCATAGTTTGTCTAAGTTTTTCAGAACGGCTAAGTCAATCTGATAACAACTGTAAATTTCAGATGGAACATCAGGGTTAAGACTCTACCGCTCTTGTCCTCACAACCTAAAAGTTTATGAACCAACATCTTTGGAAAACTTTAACTGTTTCTGCTCTCCTCTTGACCCTGGGATCGGGGTCTTCCGGTCACGCAGAGCCGAGCGCTAACCTTGTGGCTTCTGAGTCAGAAGCGATCGCCCAACGAGAACAAGACAGTACCGCTTCCATGTCGGCAAAGCTCCCTGAAGCCGATCCTCACTCGGCCACCAAAATTTATCCCCATACCCTGGATGGACAAGAAGCCGCCACATTATACGTCCAAAATATTCCGGTTCTCACCTTTTTAGGTGAGCCGATTACACAAGAAACACAAGAAACACAAGAAAAAGCTCAGGAAGTCTCGACCGTGCCCATGGCTCAAGTGTCCATGGTTAACCTATCCAATACCCAAGCAGTTCGAGAAGCTGAAGCAGTCGCCGAAAAACTCTCGGTATGGGTGCGTAGCGTAGACGATGCTGAGGCGATCGCCCTCAAATGGGATGAAGACTTAGAAACCTATCTCATTCAAGCCAATGACCAAACCCTAGTGACTATGGGACAGGACGTAATCTTACCCGACACCACCCAAAATTCCACCCAGGATGCCGTCCAAGCAACCAACCGTCTGCGTCGCCTCCTCGGAAATGCTCCCCCGATCGAAGAAGTCTACGGTAAACCCGTTACCGCTCCAGGCAAAGCCCTCAACAACCCCTCTGCCTCCCAAGGGGAATTCGTTACAGTCCAAGCCGTTAGTGGATGGGCTTCCTGGTATGGCCCCGGATTCCATGGCAACTTAACCGCTAATGGGGAACGATATAATCAATATGGGTTAACGGCTGCCCATCGCAACTTACCGTTCAATACCATGGTGCGGGTTACCAATATGGATAATGGCCGTTCCCTGGTTGTACGGATTAATGATCGCGGCCCCTATATTCGCAACCGCATCATCGACCTGTCTAAAGGCGCAGCCCAAGAACTGGGATTGATGAGTACGGGCGTTGCCCCAGTACGGATGGAAATCCTGGAACGACAGTAGACTTCTTGCAGAAGTCAGGCAAAAGGCAATAGGCAAAAGGCAATAGTCATTAAGAATTAAGATGATTACTGCATTACTATTGGTTTTATGCCCACTTATGCAAGAGTTTGAGTAGGGAATTTCTTCCCTTGACTCCTGAGACACCATTCATAACGAGGAAACTGTGCATCTGTACAAAACGATTGCTGCTCTTCAAACCTATTTACAGCAGCAATCTCCCTCTGAAGTTTTGGGTTTTGTGCCCACCATGGGATCGCTTCATGGGGGGCACTTGCGCTTGATTGAGTTAGCGCGGCAAGAGAGCGATCGCGTGGTGGTGAGCATTTTTGTCAATCCCCTCCAATTTGGCCCCAATGAGGATTTAGCCACCTATCCCCGCAATTTAGAGCGCGACTGCGAACTCTGTGAGCAAGCTGGAGCAGATGTGGTGTTTGCCCCAAGTCCGGAAGCTATGGGGATAGGAGAGAGCAATCAAACCCTGGTAATTCCTCCAGAGTCCATGACTTCGGTTCTCTGTGGCCAAAACCGTGTCGGGCATTTTCAGGGAGTGGCGACGATTGTCACCAAGTTATTCAATATTGTCAAACCCGATCGGGCTTATTTTGGCCAAAAGGATGCCCAACAGTTGGCCATTATTCGCCAACTGGTGAAGGATCTCAATCTGGGGGTCGAGATTATTGGCTGTCCGACGGTGCGGGAAGCGTCAGGTTTGGCCATGAGTTCCCGGAATCAGTATTTAAGCGAGCAAGAGCGCGAACAAGCCTCGGTGTTATATCAGGGACTGAAAAATGCCGAACTGGAGTTTAAAAACGGCGATCGCACCCGCGAAGGATTAATCGGTGCTTTTGAGGCGATCGCCCAAACCATGCCCAATGTAGAAATCGAATATGCAGATTTAGTCGATCCCCAGACCTTAGACCCTTTACAGACGATCGCCTTTGAGGGATTATTAAGTGTTGCTGCTAAAGTGGGTTCTACTCGTTTGATTGATAATATGATCTTGCGCGATCGCCGCCCCATCATTGCCATTGACGGCCCAGCCGGAGCCGGAAAATCGACCATTGCTCGTCAAGTGGCCCAAAACCTTGGCCTATTGTACCTAGATACGGGAGCCATGTACCGGGCTGTCACTTGGTTAGTCCAACAAGCCGGAATTGCTTTAACGGATGAACCTGCGATTGTCGAGTTAGTCAGTGAATCTGACATTCGCTTCGACTCTTCCCCCAATGGGCCGGTCAGTAGGAGTCAACGGCCGTTGACCTCTACATCAGCAGAGAGTGGCCGAGTTGCCTATCTAGAAAAAGGCAGTTCGCACCCCTTGCAAGTGTTTATTAATAATCAAAATGTGACCGAAGCGATTCGGTCTTTAGAAGTCACGGCTCAGGTTTCGGCGATCGCCAGCTTACGCGCAGTCCGGCAAAAACTCGTCGAGCAACAACGGTTATGGGGCAAACGGGGAGGACTCGTAGCCGAAGGACGGGACATCGGAACCCACGTCTTTCCCGATGCCGATCTGAAAATTTTCCTCACAGCTTCTGTGGAAGAACGGGCAAAAAGACGACAACAAGATTACTTAGCCCAATCCTCCCATGCACCGCAAACCCTGCCCAGCACCGAACAATTAGAGCAAGCTATTCGGCAACGAGATTATACCGACAGTCACCGAGAAATTGCCCCCTTACAGAAAAGTCCAGAGGCGATCGAGATTATTACGGATAACCTCAGTATAGAAGAGGTAACCCATAAAATCATTGCTCTCTATGAGTCTACGGTGTTGAGCCTCAATTAAAAAAATCTTAAGCAATCTGCCCAGCCAGTAGCGCTATTTTGAACTAATGTTCCAGTTCTCACCAAATCAGCCAGGAAAAGGCTAATATAACCTTGCTGGCTTAAGATACCTGCACAAATTATGAGAATCCTTGTAACGGGGGGAGCTGGCTTTGTTGGCTCTCACCTTATTGACCGTTTGATGGAAGCGGGTCATGAAGTCATCTGTTTAGATAACTTCTACACGGGAAACAAACGAAATATTCTTCAGTGGCTCGATAATCCCTATTTTGAGCTGATCCGACATGATATTACCGAACCCATCCGGTTAGAGGTCGATCAGATCTATCACTTGGCTTGTCCAGCATCACCGATTCATTATCAATACAACCCCATTAAGACGACCAAAACTAGCGTCTTGGGAACCATTAACATGCTCGGACTCGCCAAGCGAGTAAAGGCACGCATATTACTAGCATCTACTTCAGAAATCTATGGCGACCCTGATGTGCATCCCCAAACCGAAGACTATCGGGGAAATGTAAACACCATCGGTATTCGCTCCTGTTATGACGAAGGCAAGCGAATTGCTGAAACTCTATGTTTTGACTACCATCGGGAACATGGTCTAGAAATTCGCGTGGCTCGAATTTTTAATACCTATGGCTCTCGCATGTTAGAAAATGATGGTCGAGTAGTGAGTAACTTTGTTGTACAAGCCCTGAAGGGGATTCCCCTAACCGTTTATGGGGATGGCTCCCAAACTCGCAGTTTCTGCTATGTTTCCGATCTGGTAGAAGGGTTAATGCGGTTGATGAATGGTGACCATGTAGGGCCGGTCAATCTGGGTAACCCGGATGAATATACCATTCTGGAGTTAGCCGAAAAAATTCAACAAAAGATTAATCCGGATGCCGAAATTCAGTATAAACCCCTTCCGGCAGACGATCCCCGGCAACGACAACCGGACATTACTCGCGCTAGAGAATGGCTAGGATGGGAACCGACGATTCCTTTGAATGACGGTTTAGAGAAAACGATCGCCGATTTCCGCGATCGCCTGAGCCAATCCTGAAACGTTGATGATAGACCGAAGAAGCATCTACCCTCTGTCAATCTAAAATCAAGTCTCTTGAGGTATACCCATGAAAGTTTGTGTAATTGGTACAGGTTACGTTGGTTTGGTGACTGGTGTCTGTCTAGCTGAATGCGGCCACCATGTGATCTGTATTGATAACAATGAAGAGAAGGTCAAGTTGATGAAGTCCGGCCAGTCCCCCATTTATGAACCCGGATTGTCCGAATTAATGCAAAAATCAGCCAAAGCCGGTAACTTGGAATTCAGCTCCGATTTAGAGGCTGGAGTCGCCCATGGGGATATCCTGTTTATTGCCGTGGGAACCCCGGCCCTACCCACTGGAGATAGCGACACTCGCTATGTGGAAGCAGTGGCTCGTGGCATTGGGGCCCATCTCCGGGAAGGTTATAAAGTCATTGTTAATAAATCTACTGTTCCCATTGGTTCCGGGGACTGGGTACGGATGATTGTCCTCGATGGCATTGCCGAACGCAAGAAAGAAGAAGGCTCTAGCAACGAGGCGATTAAAGCTGAATTTGATGTGGTCAGCAACCCAGAATTTCTACGGGAAGGTTCAGCAGTTTATGACACTTTTAATCCCGATCGCATCGTCCTGGGCAGCAACAGTGAAAAGGCGATCGCCCTGATGCAAGAACTCTATACCCCCATCGTCGAACGCAAAGTCGGCACGGATGGCTCCTTACCTCCGGTTCCCGTCGTCGTTACCGATCTCAGTTCTGCCGAGATGATTAAATACGCCGCCAATGCCTTCCTCGCCACCAAAATTAGCTTTATTAACGAAGTCGCTAATATTTGCGATAAAGTCGGCGCAGACGTGACCCAAGTCGCCAAAGGCATCGGACTCGATTCCCGGATTGGGAATAAGTTCTTACAAGCCGGAATTGGTTGGGGGGGTTCCTGTTTCCCCAAAGATGTTTCTGCTTTAATTCATACTGCCGATGACTATAACTATGAAGCGGAACTACTCAAAGCAGCCGTCAGTGTCAACAACCGTCAACGGCTAATGGCAGTAGAAAAACTACAACAGGAACTGAAAATCCTTAAAGGGAAAACCGTTGGTCTGTTGGGACTGACGTTCAAACCCGATACGGATGATATGCGAGATGCTCCAGCGTTAAACTTAATTGAACAACTCAGCCGCTTAGGAGCCAAGCTCAAAGCTTACGATCCCATTATCTCTCAGTCAGGAATGCGTCACGGTCTCTCCGATGTGATTGTGGAATCCGATGTAGATATGTTAGCTGATGGTTGTGATGCTCTAGTATTAGTGACGGATTGGCAGCAGTTTTTGAAATTGGATTATGCCAAAATGGCCAAGAAAATGGCCCATCCGGTGATGATTGATGGTCGTAACTTCCTCGATCCTAAACCCCTAGAAGCGGCTGGATTCCGTTATGTAGGAATTGGTCGCTAATCTTTCTTGAGGGCAATTGAACTCATATAAAATCTAGAAAAGAATGCTAGATTTTATATCTCCTAAACGCCCTTAATAAGGTGGCTCTCAGGAATGATAATGTGGTAAACATTTAAGTATTTGATATCACCCAAACAAGGGGCATGGGGCCCCTTGTTTTGTTGTTCAAGCGATTTCGAGTTTAAGGGGTGACAAGGAAACTAAAGAGTAGACTGTATACCCCTCTTTTTTTACTCTTGAGCCTGATTTCTTATTTTCTTCTGCCTAGAGTGATAGAAGAGGGATAATTTTTAATTCTTCTTAATCGCCACCAAAGTTATATCATCATAAACCTTTTGTGCCCCAATGAATTGCTTCACATCATCGATAATCACTTGGCGTATCTCAACGGCCGATAGCTGCCAGTTTTCCTGGGCTAGGTTGCAGAGGCGATCGAAACCGTAAAATTTCCTTTCGCTATTTTCCGCTTCGGTGATGCCATCGGTGTATAGCACTATCAGGTCGCCGGGGTTCAGATCGATTTGAGTTGGGTGGGTGAAGTCAGCAATTTCCGGAACCAGGCCGACAGGGAAGCCCAAATCCAAAGTGTCGATTATCTCTAAGTGCCCCCCAGCTCGGACAAGGATAACATTTTCATGCTGTCCGCTTATGGTTACAGTTCCATCCTCGTAGTCCAGGATGGAGAGAGTCAGGTGTTTGTCGGTCTTCATCCGCTCTATATTTTTGCAAATGCTGTGGTTGAGGATGTCCAGGAATTGCACCGGGTTGGCGAGGTTGCTTTCCAGAAGGACTCGCGTGGCGGTTTGAAGCATTATCATCAGCATCCCCGACTCCAAGCCATGTCCCGTCACGTCGCCGATGCCGATTTTTATTTTGCCGTCTTGCCGCAGTACATCGTAGTAGTCGCCGCCTACTTCGTCCGCCGATTCCATGAAACCGGCGATATCTAGCTCCTCGATTTCCTCCAGTTCCTTTTCTTCGGGCAACATCTTCTGCTGTAACTGCCGGGTTATATCGAGTTCGGCGCTCATACGCAGGTTTTCCGACTCTAGCTGCTTGTTGAGGGCTTTGATTTCTTCGTTGGCAACAGCCAACTCGGTCGTGCGCTGCTCCACCTTTTGCTCTAGGGTGCGGTAGAGCAGGGCGTTTTCGATAGAGATGGCTGCCTGTCCCGACAATAATTTCACGATTTCTACCCGTTCTTGGGTAAAAGCTCCTGTAGTTAGGTTATTTTCTAGATAGACGATACCCCTAAGCTGACCTTGTTCTAGCAGAGGCACGCATAACACAGACTTTACCTGAAATTTTTGGATATAGGTTTGACTGGTAAAATTGCCCTCATTGCAGGCATCATTAAGAACTACACTGTCCTGGGTGCGAGCAACATAGTTAACGATCGCCGAGGACATTAAGGGTACAGAACCATCAGGTTTGACAAATTCCAAAGGCATGGACTGCAATACCGCTATTTCGCCGTTTGCCCCTGCTTCTGCTTCAATGAGTAACTCTCCCTCAATTTCCAAAATCAAAAAGCCAGATTGAGCGCCCGTATTTTCCATCAAAATTTTAATCAATTGGCTCAGTAATTGGCTCAGGACAATTTCACTGGCAAGAGATTGAGATGCCTTCATCAACGTTGCAATGTCCAGATTGCTGATCGGATTGAAAATAGTGGAGTTGGTAGAGATCAATAGACTATGAGAATTGCTTCTCGAAGTTTTAATAGTTCGCGATTGACATAATTGCGGATAATTTTCTTCCAGGTGCTTGACCTTTGCTTTTGCTCCCCAGCGAGCGTAGCAGTAATAAGCTTCCATCATGTAAGCACGAGCCACTGTTTCCTGACCCCAATCCAGGTAAAATTTTGCCGCGAGTTCGTTAGCCAGAGCCTCTTCTTGAATGTATTCGTTTTCTTTGGCTCCAGATATTGCCTTGTGATAGAGTTCTATAGCTTCTGCCTTTTGTCCTAGAAATCGGCATTTTTCTGCTTCCACCAAATCTACTTTATGTTGATAATTCATCGGAGCATAGTGGGCCCATTGATATTGCAGTTCCGTTTGGTTTTGTTCCACCTGTTGGAGTACCTCTGATATCTGCTCCGATTCCGAACTCAAAGTAGCTATAGCGGTTAAAGAATCATAGAATAAAAAAGCAGGTTCGCCAACGGTTCCAGAGCTGGCTATTAAATACTGCTTGACTTGATTTGCAGCGCTTTGAGCTGATTCGATCGCCCCAAACAGGTAGCAAAGCATAAGCTTGTATAAATATAGCATGAACAAGCCAAGCAAGTCACGGGCACAGATGAGTCGAGGCACTAATTCTGCTTCTTGGAGAGACTCTCCAGACAAAATGCTCGGATCGTTCGCAAGTCCCAGCAAATTTAAAACGGTTTGCCAATGAATTCGACAGTAATTCGCTGTTATCGATTGATTGAATTGCACCAAAGCAACGCAGTAAGCACTAGCCTCTCGATTCAAGGTAGTCAGGGGCTGACCGCACCAGAAAGCATTGAGACAAAAATTGTGAGCAGCATATCCGATATCTTCCAATTGGCCAAATTCACTAGCAGATCTATAAGCCTCCTGCATGAATGATAGGGTTTTTTTGGTATGAAATTTGCGGTGTAGTACGGAAAAAACGATGATGCACAATACTTCAGCTTTTATTACGTTTTTGTCCAGTTTTGATACAATTTTGAGGGCCAACTGACCAAACTTTACCCCTGTATCGACATCGTGCAGGCGAATACAAGAGAGTGCGCCATAGTAGGCATACGCATAAGCTGAAGTCGATGTATTTCCATATTGAATGGATAGCTTGACTGATAAGGCAATCAGCAATGGCAATAAGAGAGGAACAGAAATATGAGCGGCTGATATAATGCTATTGATAACCTGCATAATGGCTATTTTTTCGCGATCTGTCATCATGGGCAAATGAACCAGGTCTTTAATGTTTCTGTTGCCAATCAGTTCTCCAATCTCTGCAAGGCTAGATTGAATATCATTCTCTGTGGGAGTTTCGGGGAAACTGACACCTAACTGTTGCAGGAGTTGTCTGGCTATAGTAATCGCTTCGGTCAGTTGATTTCGGGAGATATTCGAGCTAATTATAGTGCTATAAACTTCAACTTTTTCTAGTAAAGATTTTGCTCTTGCAATAACGGTTTCAAAAAAACTTTCCATCGCCTCAAAGTCTCCGCATAACCAAGCTAATTGAGCCGCTATTTCGTGGAATGCTAGAGTTATTTCATATTGCCTCTTCCAGGCATTATCGCCTAGTAACGATAATCCGGTGTTGACATACTCTCTAGCCGCTTGATAGGCAGTAGCGTCTTTAGCTTTGCGGCAGGCAATGAGATTGAGTTGGGCAATTTCGTCCCGTTGTTTTTGCTCGGTAATTAAAGCTGTTCCATAGTTAAATTGGCCGACTAGCTCAAAAATGTTCTCTTCTCTAGCTTCTGGGGGTATATTTTGAAGTAGCGTGTATCCGATGCGGTAATGAAGCGATTCTTTTCGAGCGTCAGGAATCAGCGCATAAGCCGCTTGTTGGATGCGATCGTGTCCGAACTTATAAGACTGAATCAGCAGATTTTCGTCGAGTTCAGATAACGGTAAAATAAAACCGCGATCGAGAGCTATTTTTAACAACTCAAAAGTTTCTAGAGCTGATTTTTTCCCGACCCAGGTCAGCAATTCTAAGTCAAATTCTGCGCCCCAACACGCGGCTAGGGATAAAATTTCTTGGCTGGATGGGGGCAATTTTTGTAACTTCTCCACCATCAACTCCACTACATTGTCGGTGAACCCCCTTGCCGCGATCGCTCCCATATCCCATTGCCAGCTTCTCGACTGCCGGTCGAATTGCAGCAACTCTTCGTCGTATAATGCTTGTAAAAATTCATTAATAAAAAACGGATTGCCTCCAGTTTTTTGCTGAATTAACTCAGCCAAGTCCCTAACGGTTTCAGCAGTTTGCTGGAGGGCATCGCCGATTAAAACAGTAATTTCCTCTAGGGGCAAAGGGTTTAAAACAATCTGGTCTATAGACTCGCTCTTGTTTTGCCGCAGTTTTGCTAGGGACATTGCCAAAGGATGGCCGGCGGACATTTCATTATCTCGATAAGCTCCCAACAGCAAAAGATATTCTGTTTGCCCTTCGAGTAACATCCGCTCCATCAGTTGCAAGGTCGCCAAATCGGCCCATTGCAAGTCGTCTAGGAATAGAGTTAGCGGATGCTCTTTATCGCAGAAAACATGGATAAAGTTTCCGAAAACCAGGTTAAAGCGATTTTGCGCTTCGTTGGCTCCTAAAGCGGGAACAGAAGGTTGCTTGCCGATTATCAGTTCGACTTCGGGAATGACATCAATAATGACTTGTCCGTTATTTCCTAAAGCTTTTAATAATTTTTCTCGCCAGACTTGCAATGCAGTTTCGCTTTCTCCCAGTAGCTGTCCGACCAGTTCGCCAAAAGCAGCGACGATCGCCGAATAGGGAATATTGCGCTGAAATTGGTCGAATTTCCCGGCAATAAAATAGCCCCGATGGGCGGTAATGGGTTTGTAGAGTTCTTGCACTAGGGAAGATTTGCCGATGCCGGAATAACCTGCCACCAGCATCAGTTCGACTTTCCCCATCTCGGCTACTCGCTCGAATGATTCGAGTAATGTGGCAATTTCTTCCTCGCGCCCGTAGAGCTTTTGGGGAATTTGAAATTGTGCGGCAATATCTTCTTGACCTAGGGGGAATGGAACAATCTTTCCCGTCTGTTCTAATGGTTGCTGGCATTTTTCTAAGTCCGATCGCAATCCCTCGGCACTTTGATAGCGCTCTTGGGCATTCTTCGCCATCAATTTCATGACAATATCGGCGATCGCAGCAGGAATGTCTTCACCGTTCCCCAATGCAGCAGGCATTTTGGCAATATGACAGTGAACTAATTCTAAAGGATCTTCAGCTTCAAAGGGCAATCTTCCCGCCAGCATTTCATAAAAAGTGACTCCTAATGAATAAAAATCCGTTCGATAGTCTAAACTGCGGTTCATTCTGCCAGTTTGTTCCGGAGAAATATAAGCCAGGGTTCCTTCTAAAACATTGGGATTTTTTAGGGTGGTATTTTCTCGACTCAGTTGGGTGGCTATGCCAAAATCAATGATTTTTATTTCTTGGCTTGCGGGATTGAGAATGATATTGGCGGGATTGATGTCTTTGTGAATGATGTGTCGGGCGTGAATGTCTGCTAAACTCTCGGTAATGGCGATCGCGATCGCCAAAAACTCCTCTACAGATACTGGGTCTCGCTCTTGCAACCATTGTTTAAGGGAAATCCCACCAAAGTCTTCAAGCGCGATCGCATAGCTCCTGTGCCATTCTTCAAGACTATAGGCTTTGATAATCCCTGGAGCATCGAACTGGCAGGTGAGATAATATTCCTGTTTGTAGTGACGAATTTGCTCTGGGGTTGGATAGTCTTGATTGAGAAATTTGAGGATAACGGGAAAGTTGTCTCTTGTCCGCCGAGCGCGATAGACTTGAGAGCTACTGCTCTCATGAATTTGAATAAAATTGTCGTATCCGGCAAGAGTAACCATAAAATCATCGACCGAGAGACGAGAATTCAGAATGTAAACTCGATTATACTATACCCCTCTTCTGTCACTTTTGGAGATCGCGATCGCTGTCTCTTCTATATAGCAAGACCTTTGTCTCTCTGACTAGATTTTTGAGTTTCTGTTAGGAAAAATAAAAGAGGGATAATGATAGTCATTCAACCTCAGCACCCCACTGTGGGCTATAGCAGTTTTCGCACGTCACAAACTTGACCGGAGATGGCCGCAGCGACGACCATGGCGGGACTCATGAGTAGGGTGCGACCGGAGGAAGACCCCTGACGGCCTTTGAAGTTGCGGTTGGAGGAGGAGGCGCTGATTTGATCCCCTTCGAGTTTATCGGGGTTCATGGCTAAACACATGGAACATCCGGCATTGCGCCATTCAAACCCGGCTTCGGTAAAGATTTTATCTAAGCCTTCTGCTTCAGCTTGTTGCTTGACGACTTCTGAACCGGGAACCACAAAGGCTTTGACGTGGGGGGCGACTTGATGACCTTGGGCAAATTTGGCGGCTTCCCGCAGGTCGCTGAGGCGGCCATTGGTACAACTGCCGATGAAGCAGACATCGATGGGGGTTCCGGCGATCGCCTTTCCGGGTTCGAGTTTCATATATTTATAGGCTTCTTCAGCTAAGAGCCGATCGCCGTCGTTGAGCTTCTCTGGGGTGGGAACCACTTCATCGACTCCTATCCCTTGACCGGGAGTAATGCCCCAGGTGACCGTTGGTGGAATGTCTTCAGCCTTAAACACCACCACATCATCATATTCTGCATCAGCATCAGAGCGGATACTCTGCCACCATTGCACGGCTTTATCCCAGCTTTCCCCTTGGGGAGCAAATTCCCGTCCTTTTAGATAGTCAAATGTGACGCGATCGGGGTTTACATAGCCACATCTGGCTCCCCCTTCGATGGACATATTGCAGATCGTCATCCGCTCTTCCATGGACATCTGTTCTAGGGTAGTTCCGGCATACTCATAGGCATAGCCTACGCCCCCTTTAACGCCCAGTTTGCGGATAATGTGGAGGATCACATCTTTGGCATAAACCCCCGGATGCAGGCTGCCATTGACCTCGATCCGGCGCACTTTGAGCTTGTCTAGGGCTAGGGTTTGGGAAGCCAAAACATCCCGGACTTGGCTGGTTCCTATGCCAAAGGCGATCGCCCCAAATGCGCCATGGGTTGAGGTATGGCTATCTCCACAGGCGATCGTCATTCCGGGTTGCGTCATTCCTTGTTCTGGGGCGATCACATGGACAATGCCTTGGTTTCCCGACCCCACATTATAGAAACGAATTCCATGTTCTTCAACGCTCTGTTCCAACGCTTGCATCATCTCTTCGGCTAAAGTGTCTGCGAAGGGGCGAGCCTGGTTTTCTGTGGGGACGATATGATCGACCGTAGCGACAGTGCGATCGGGAAACAAGACCTTTAAATTTCTCTCCCGCAGCATGGCAAACGCTTGGGGACTGGTCACCTCGTGGATCAGATGTAGTCCGATAAACAGTTGAGTTTGTCCAGAAGGAAGTGTGCCAACCTTGTGGTTGTTCCAGACTTTATCAAATAGCGTGCCCTTGCTCATAGTCTATAGTAGCGCTAGACGCTGGTAATCGGTAATCGGTAAACTGTTTTTTACCTGAGTTCACTGGCAGTTTATCATTTTATCTGGGGGCTTGTATAGTCATTCGGGAGGCAATAGGCAATAGGCAATAGGCAATAGGCAATAGTTCATAAACAGGGCTTTTTGTACAACTCTGAAAATCAGACTGGATAAGGGTTTTCAGCTTTCTAAGAAGATTTGCGAATATCTTGCTCTTGACGATCTTGGGGGGGTTTCTTGCGACCGGTTTTCGGAGCCGATCCCTGGGGAATATCTGGGGTAAGTTTGGGAAAGTTCGGAACCTGTAAGGAAGAATTCTGAACGGGTTTGGGATTACGATTGACCTCAAAGTTAAAGGATTTTTGGGGTTGAGCCGGAGTCGGTGGAGTTAGGTCTGGGGAAGAGGCAGACGCTTCTAAGGGTTGAGGCGCTGGCGAGGTGGGTTCTGGGGTCACCTGTTCTGGACTGAAGGGAGTTATGGGTTGGTGGGGTTGGCGCTTAGGGACTCGCAAGGGTTGGGGTTTTTCTAATAATAGGGGGGTTCCGCGACGTTGGCGACGGTTGAGGGCTGCCCGTTTATGGGCAGTTGGATTTTGTAAGGTTTTCCAGAGGAGGAAGGAACCCCCTACTCCCAAGGCGATCGCCCCTAACCAGAGCCAGGGAACTGTAATGTTAACCTTGGGTTGCTCTTTGGTTTCTAGGGTTGGCTCTTCTTCTGTGATTTCGGCGATCGCCTGTTCGGGTTCAACGACTTCAGGATTTTCGACCGCTTCAGGATTCAGGAGAACACTTAAGGCTTCATAGCCAATACCGATCGCCACCAGCGCTAAAACACTCCACACCAATAGGGTGTGCCTTTGAATCGGTTCCAGGATGAACTGAAGTCGGTTTAACCGTTGCTTTCCAGTAGAGCGATGAATGGGTTTACGTGGATGAACCATAGATATCTCCCCTAGCTGTAAGTTGACCAGACCGACTCGCTTCGTGTCCGAAACTCATCTTACCCAATTTTGGCCCGATCGAGCGCCTCTACCCCTATCATTAACTTGTCAGTCTGGGAAAAGTTTACATGCCTAACGCCAATCCTCGTCAAGTTGCCTTTTCAATTCTCAAGGAGATCGATCGCCGCGATACCTATACGGATGTGGCCTTAAATCGGGGGTTGAGTGGGGCCAAATTGGCGAAGGTAGACCGAGGTTTGGTAACGGAGTTGGTGTATGGGGTGGTGCGACGCAGGCGATCGCTCGATGCGCTTATTAGTCAGTTTGCCCGTAAACCGATTGAGGAACAACCAACCGATTTACGATTAATCTTTCATTTAGGATTGTATCAACTGCGCTATTTGGATCAAATCCCAGCTCCTGCGGTAGTGCATACGACAGTGGAGTTGGCGAAAAATAATGGTTTGCGGGGTTTGTCCGGGGTGGTGAATGGGGTATTGCGGCAGTATATGAGATCGCCTGGCGATCCTCTGAAGTTACCCGAACCGGTAGCGCAACGGTGGGCTATTCTCCATAGTTATCCAGATTGGATCGTGGAAAAATGGTTAACCCAACTGGGAGAAGGGGAAACTGAGCAGTTGTGTGAGTGGTTTAACCGTCCTCCGACTCTGGATCTGCGAGTGAATATTCATAAAATCTCGGTGGAAGAGGTGGAAAAGGCGTTTGAGGAAGCTGATATTCCCGTGGAGCGACTCCCCTATTCTCCCCAAGGGTTGCGATTATTGCAACGGGTGGGAGCTGTGCAGCAGTTACCCGGTTTTGTGCAAGGATGGTGGAGTATTCAGGATGGGAGCGCCCAATTGGTGGGGTATTTGGTCGATCCGCAACCGGGGGAGGTGGTGATTGATGGCTGTGCTGCTCCTGGGGGTAAAACGACTCATTTAGCGGAGTTAATGGGCGATCGCGGTACAATTTGGGGATGCGATCGCCAACAGTCGCGCTTGAAAAAAGTTAGCCAAAATGCCCAAAGGCTGGATTTACACAGTATTCAAACTCGTGTAGGGGATATACGCGAGATGGCCGATTTTACTGGAAAAGGCGATCGCGTGTTGGTGGATGCCCCCTGTTCCGGGTTAGGGACACTCCACCGTCATGCCGATGCACGGTGGAGACAGTCTCCAGAGTCCATTGAGCAGTTATCCGTGCTACAACAAGAACTGCTCGAAAAAGCCGCCACTTGGGTGAAACCGGGGGGAATTTTGGTCTACTCCACTTGTACCCTTGACCCCCAGGAAAACGAGCAGGTGATTGGCCGCTTTTTAGACCAGAACTCTCAATGGAAAATTGACCTGGTGCAATCGCGTCAGCGATGCAGAGCATTATCGCCCGAACCCCTAGCCCCTTTATCCACTCCTGAAGGCTGGATTAAAGTTTGGCCCCACCGTCATCAGATGGATGGCTTTTTTATGGCACGCTTGCAATTAAGCTAAGAGTCGATTTAAGAATCTTTGTTATCTTTATTCACGTCCGGAATATAGTCCGGTTTTTCCGCATCCTCCCATCCTGCGGGACGTTTAGAGTTGTACCAGGCGATCGAACCGATCGCCACCGCAGCAATAAATCCCACCACATAAACCAGCGTAAAGGCCAGAGGAAACGATCCGGCTTCCATGAGGATAAACATCGTTTAAAGTCCTGTTTTTATAAAGGTCATCTTTCAGGATATAGCCCTTCGCGCGGTAATGGGTCAACCGTTTTTTACCCTATCGCCAGTCTAGTAGAGTGGGCAGGGTCTGCTTGGAGACCCTGCCCACCCTACCCACTTGTACTCAACTCATACCCATTTTCTAAATTTTAATGGATATTAACACTTCCAAGTTAAAGTCTTGGGGTCAAACTGACAGACTTTAGGAAATTCAGTATCCGTAGAAATAGAAGGCAGAGTCGAACCAACCGGTAGAACAGGGAGACGAGAGGGGCAACTTTCCAGATGTTGCTCAATGCGGTTCGCTTGAGCTTGGGCAATTCTAGCAATATCCACCCAAGCCTTGAGAAAATCGGCCACTTGATTGGGTGAAGAAGGTAATGCGCGAGTATAAGAATTATTTCTGTTTAATGAATTAACCTCAGCTTGAATTCGAGGAATTTGATCGATCCATTGGCCTAAATAATTGGCATAGTCTTGGGGATTATCCGATGTAGGTGGACAAGTATTTGTAAATATTTCTGTCGTTTGCAGAAAAATGTTGAAAACCGGACAAATTTGGTTATCCCGACAGGAAAATCCTAGGGGTTGCGCTGAAGCTTGGGTGTTTAAGGTGAAGGAACTGAAGGCACTGAGGGCAAAGAAACAGGCAAATTTAGTCGTGAATCTCATTCAATATTCTCCCAATTTTAATTTTATTTTTAGGTATAATGACGCATTGTTTTTGGACAATAAGTTGATTTTAGCGTGCGGCCATGAAGATTGGGTAAAATAGGTTTAAGTCCTTTCATTTAAAGATACGATCCATAGAGAACCTTACCCAGGTAACTCTAAAAACACTCAACCTATTTGCTTCAATGAATATTAAACAAGTTTTAGTCATTGGCTTTGGAGTCATTCTCAGTGCTGTTGGAGTCAGTAGCATTGTTTCCAACTATACAACATCCTTTTTAGAAGAGAATCAAGATTGGGTACTCCATACTTACGATGTTCAAATCAAATTAAAAAATATTGAACGAAATCTTGTCGATGCAGAAACGGGTCAAAGGGGATTTATTTACACTGGAGATGAAACCTTTTTACAACCCTACAACCGAGCAACTCAAATACTAGACCGAGAGTTTGAAATTTTAGAAGAGTTGATTGCTGATAACTCACAGCAAGTCGTTAATCTACAAAACATAAAACAATTATCCGAACAAAAACTTGATGAATTAGCAGAAACCATTCAACTCAAAAGGGACAACAAAGAACAAGAGTTGTTGAGTTTAGTCAGATCCAAAAAAGGTCAAGTTATTATGGATGAAATTCGCATCGATCTGGAGGATATGCATAGAATTGAGAATCGCCTACTTGAGCAAAGATTGCAACAGTTATCGGTCGCGTATCGACTCATTGATTTAGTCAATTGGGGAACATTTGTTGTGGTCATTGTTGTGGGAATCATGACCATTATTTGGATGAATAAAATTGCGGTCAATCCCATCACTAAAATTTCCAGCCATATTGCGGCTTCTTCCACTCAAATTGCTGATAGTGTCGAAGAACAGGAAGAAATTGCCCAACAACAGGCCAGTTTTATCAATGAAACAATGGCAACAGCCAATGAATTGGGGACATCCTACACTCAATCGGCAGAACAAGCAGATTTGTCTAACGCATCAGCTCAAGAAACTTTAACCATAGTTGCAACAGGGAACGCTGCTGTAGAAAAAATTCGTTTAGAAGTGATCAATGTTCAAAAACAAGTCGAATTAATGGCCAATAAGATTCTGGAGTTAACTGAGCAAATCGATCAAATTGGCGAAGTTTCGGATGTTGTTCGTAGCATTGCGAATCAAACCAATATGTTAGCATTAAATGCGTCTGTGGAAGCGGTAAGAGCTGGAGAAGGTGGTAAAGGGTTTTCTGTGATTGCGGTGGAAATTCGTAAGTTGGCCGATCAAAGTCGAGACTCTACAGTGGATATCAATAATCGGGTACTGGAAATTCAAAAAGCTATTAATGGAACGACTCAGATTAGTCAAAAGGGTCAAGAAAGTGTACAAACTTGCTTTCAGATTACTGAAAATACGACCCAAACCTTTGAAGATGTCAAAAATTCAGTGACTGATGTTGTCCATAGTAACCAGCAAATTACGTTAAACTTAAAACAACAGTTAATTGGTGTAGAACAGCTCATTGAATCCATTACTCGTATCAATGCTGGGGCAAATAGTAATGCGAGTGCTTTAACTCAGATCAGTGATAGTATTCAACAGTTAAATAATGTGGCATTGGAGTTAAAGAGAATTGCTTAAGTCCACTTCTATGAATTAAGGGAGCGTGCAAAAAGAGGCGATCGCTATCTCCCCTAGCCCAGTCGTGCCTCCAACCCCTGATATAATACCATCTAAAAGGGGTCTCATCCTATGGCACAGATCGTCCTTACCCTAGGCGTTCTAGGGGCGTTGGTGGCATTGATCGCATCTATTGTCATTGACGCATATAATTCTTTGGTTAAGCTACGCAACCGCTATGAGAATGCGTTTGCTCAGATTGATGTGCAGTTGCGCCGCCGTCATGATTTGATTCCCAATTTGGTGGAAGCGGTGAAAGGATACATGAAGCATGAGCGGGAAACATTAGAGGCTGTCATTCAAGCCAGAAATGCGGCGGTAGCGGCGACTTCCCAAGCGGCTCAAGCGCCAGGCGATGCAGCCGCGATGCAGACGTTAGGCAATGCAGAGGCGGCGCTGACGGGTTCTCTGGGGCGGTTGTTTGCTTTAGCTGAGGCGTATCCAGATTTGAAGGCGGATCAAAATATGGCTCAGTTGATGGAAGAGTTGCGATCGACGGAAAATAAGATTGCCTTTGCGCGTCAGGCGTTTAATGATGGGGTGACGCTCTACAACACGAAGCGCCAAGTGTTTCCCAGTAATATTATTGCCGGTTTGTTTAATTTTCGGGCGGCGCAGTTATTGCAAGAAACCGATCCCGATGTGAAAAATGCGCCTACGGTTTCGTTTTAGAAAACGATGAAGTTTAATATAGCCTTTCTCTATTCAATGAGGTATAGCCCTCACCCCCAACCCCCTCTCCCACAGGAGAGGGGACATTATAAATGTGTCCTAGACAACGATGAACTTTTTTGAGCATCAAGAGCAAGCACGGCGGAAAACGGTTTATCTGATTTTCTTGTTTGCGATCGCCATTTTGGGGATGATCCTGGCTCTGTATTCTGTAGTCGCCATCATCACTTACATGGAGTTGCAAACGAGGCGATCGCTCATTTCACCGGAATTACTCATCCTCATTACCTTCGCTGTATTGCTGGTTGTCGGGTTTGGCAGCGGCCATAAAATCCTGCAATTGCGAGCGGGGGGCAAAATCGTAGCCTTTAGTCTGGGCGGGCGTTTGGTGCAACCCGACACCCCCGATCTCTCGGAGCAACGACTGCTGAATGTAGTCGAAGAAATGGCGATCGCCTCCGGAACCTCCATTCCCCCCGTCTACCTCCTCGATCATGAACCCAGCATCAACGCCTTTGCCGCCGGATTTACCATCAACGATGCCGTCATTGGCGTAACCCAAGGCTGCTTAAAAGAACTCTCCCGCGATCAGCTTCAAGGAGTCATTGCCCATGAATTTAGCCATATTATCAACGGCGATATGCGGCTAAACTTATATCTGATGGGAATTATCCAAGGTATTTTACTCATCCACATTTTAGGGCGCACAATGTTAGAAGTCATAAACAATGGCCCTAGGGTGAACCGAAAAAAACAAGGTCTTCTCATAATTGCCGGTTTAGCCCTTTTAGGCATTGGATATATCGGCTTCCTCTGCGGCAGAATGATTAAAAGCGCCATCTCTCGTCAGCGAGAATTTTTAGCCGATGCAAGTGCAGTTCAATTCACCCGCAATCCCCTCGGACTCTCCGGCGCTCTGCGTAAAATTGGCGAATTAAAAGACGGCTCAAAAATCAAAACCCCCACAGCCGAAGAAGCCAGCCATCTATTTTTTGGTGAAGCCATCCGCCACTTCAATCAACGCTTCTTTGCCACCCATCCCCCCCTCACCGAGCGGATTGAACGCTTAGAAAACTTGCCCTCTGGCGCATTATCAGAGGATATTGCCCCACCAGAAAAGCCACTCAGCGCCACTTTAGAAACCCCAGAAATCAGTCAATTACCACAGAAAACCCTTCGCGCCAATCCTAAATCAATTGTCCCTGAAATTGGCACAACTGACCGCGCCCATCTCAACTATGCCCAATCCTTACTCGCTCAACTTCCAGAAACCATTAAAACCGCCCTCAAATCTGAACCCGGTTGCCAAGCCCTCATTTATGGACTGTTATTCAACACACAGGATAAATCTATTCAGGAGCGCCAAATCAGCCACCTCAGAGCCACCGAACCCCCAGAACTCCTCGATCATCTCTGGCAGATTTTCCCCTATTTTGAAGACTTAAACCCTCGCTACCGTTTACCTTTGATTGACTTAACCATTCCCCTCCTCAGAACTTTATCCCTTGACTCTTATCAACATCTCAGTCAACAAGTGCAAACCCTCATTGATGCCGACGGAAAATTATCCTTATCAGAATACACTTTACAGGTCGTTTTACTCCATCGTCTCGCCCCCTATTTCCACCCCACTCGTAACCCCAAAACTGTATCGACAACCGTCCATGAAATTTGGAATGATTGTCTGATCATTTTATCGGCCTTAGCCGAAGTCGGACATCCGAATGAACAGCAAGCAATTCAGGCTTTTTTATCAGGATTAAAACAGCTACCTGGCACAGCTAAAAAAACGCTTCCTAACCAACTCATTCCCACCAATATTATCAGTATTCGTCGCAGTCTTAGACGACTGATGAATACAACCCCAAAATTAAAACAAGCCATTGTTGAAGGTTGTGCCCATACCGTATTATTTAATCATCAAGTGAATATCGAAGAGGCCGAACTCTTACGCACCATTATTATCCTCTTAGATTGTCCCATTCCTCCCTTTTTAGAAACCTTATAGCTAGAATTCTCTATATTTTT
The DNA here is from genome assembly GCF_030068505.1 of Roseofilum capinflatum BLCC-M114. Classification (NCBI taxonomy): domain Bacteria; kingdom Bacillati; phylum Cyanobacteriota; class Cyanophyceae; order Desertifilales; family Desertifilaceae; genus Roseofilum; species Roseofilum capinflatum. Next base: position 76,292 of record NZ_JAQOSO010000109.1, on the reverse strand, counting down.
TACCAATTTTTAACTTTAATTTAACCTAAATTTAACTTAAATTTGACCATTTTTTGAAATGATAACAAGTGGGTCTCTAATGGCAGAGTGGGGAATTATGCGATTCTTTCTGAAAACGGTTAAACCCTTTATAGGGTTCTTCATTTTAGCTCTAGTGTCTACTTCCTTACTCAATGGGTGTCAATCTTCTACGCCTCAATCCTATCAACCGATTAATATTGATGGTTCAAGTACCGTTTATCCCATTACCAAAATGGCTGCCGACCGCTTTAACCAAGGTCAAAGTGTTCCGGTAGAAGTAACGGTAGGCTTTTCGGGGACTGGGGGAGGATTTGATAAATTTTGTGCGGGAGAAACAGATATTAATAACGCCTCTAGACCGATTAGCCTATCAGAAATGGAAGCCTGTAAACAGGGAAAAGTGGCTTATATTGAACTTCCTATTGCCTTTGATGCGATTACTGTAGTCGTAAATCCTCAAAATACTTGGATTGAGGACATTACAATCAATGAATTGCGAAAAATTTGGCAACCCGAAGCGCAACAAACCATTACCCGATGGAATCAAATTCGATCCTCTTGGCCCAATGCTCCTTTAAAATTATATGGCCCGGGTACGGATTCAGGAACTTATGATTATTTTACTGAAGCAGTTGTGGGAACGGCGGGATCGAGTCGTAGTGATTATATTGCCAGTGAAGATGATATATTACTTGAGCAACAAATCAGCTCAGATGTCAATAGCTTAGGTTATTTTGGATTAGCGTATTACGAACAAAATAAAGATGAGCTAAAAGCCCTAGGTGTCGATAGTGGTAAGGGCCCTGTTTTTCCTTCTAGAGAAACGGTAGAAAACAGTGAATATCAGCCTCTTGCTCGTCCCTTATTTATCTATATTAATCTAGCGGCAGCTCAAGAAAACGCAGCGATGAGGGAATTCGTGTATTACTATTTAGAACAAGCATCGGGAATTGCAGCAGAAGTCGGTTATGTGCCGCTACCAGATGAGGTTTATCATATTAACGAAGTCACGTATAATGAAGGGGAAGTCGGCACGGTTTTTGAAGGACAATCTCAATTTGGACTTTCGATCGCCGAGCTAATGCGTAAGCAAGCCCAGTATTAACATAAAAGGAAAGAAAAGTCTATGACGAATAAAGTTAACCCCAAGGCAGTCAAAGCGGGAGGAACACTCAGTATCTTTGAAGCTTACCTTACCCTTTGGGTGGCTGTCTGTATTATTCTCGGTATTATATTAGGGCGTACCTTTCCTAGAGTAGCAGAAACCTTAGACTCAATGAGTGTCTATAATGTTTCCATTCCCATTGCGATATGCCTATTTTTCATGATGTATCCGATCATGGTAAAAATAGATTTCTCCCAAGCAGTGAAAGCCTCAAAAAATCCTAAACCTGTACTTTTGACATTAGTCATTAATTGGTTAGTTAAACCCTTTACAATGGTCGTTTTTGCCCAGTTCTTTTTAGGCTGGTTTTTTTCACCCCTATTAAACTCAACGGAGATCATTCGAGGTTCAGAAGTCACCCTATCTAATTCCTATATTGCCGGGTGCATCTTATTAGGAATTGCACCTTGTACAGCAATGGTACTCATGTGGGGATATCTTTCCTATAGCAATCAAGGGCATACTCTAGTCATGGTTGCTGTCAACTCATTAGCCATGCTCTTCCTCTATGCTCCCCTGGGGAAATGGCTGCTTTCAGTCAATAATTTAGTGGTTCCTTGGCAAACCATCGTCTTCTCAGTTTTAATCTATGTAGGTTTGCCTTTAGCGGCTGGAATTTATAGTCGTTATTGGATATTTAAGTACAAAGGAAAAGACTGGTTTGAGCGTCGTTTTTTACACTACCTGAGTCCCATTGCCACAACAGCTCTGTTATTAACTTTAGTTTTACTTTTTGCTTTTAAAGGAGAACTGATTGTCAATAACCCCCTGCATATTTTATTAATTGCAGTTCCCTTGTTTATTCAAACCCACTTTATCTTTTTAATCACTTATGTTCTGGCATTCAAACTCAATCTGACCTACGAAGATGCAGCCCCTGCTGCTTTAATTGGTGCAAGCAATCACTTTGAGGTCGCGATTGCCACATCCGTGATGCTGTTTGGTCTTAATTCTGGCGCTTCTTTAGCCACCGTTGTGGGAGTCTTAATCGAAGTCCCAGTGATGTTGCTATTAGTAGAAATTTGTAAAAAAACAGCTTTTTGGTTTCCTCGAAATCCAGAAAAAGCAACTTTACTCGATCCGCGCTGTATTGATTCTTTGAGATAGTTTGAGGTCATTTCCATGAAAAAAGTTATGTTTGTCTGTAAACGCAACTCCTGCCGTTCCCAAATGGCAGAAGGCTTTGCTCGCACCCTAGGTAAAGATAAAATTGAAGTGACCAGTTGCGGTTTAGAAGCCTCTAGAGTCCATCCGACGGCGATCGAAGTAATGAAAGAAATTGGCATTGATATTACTGGTCAAACCTCCGATCCCATTAGTGACTTTAAATCTGAAGACTATGATGCCGTAATTTCTCTCTGTGGCTGTGGAGTGAATCTCCCCCAAGATTGGGTTTTACGAGAAATCTTTGAAGATTGGCAACTCGACGATCCCGACGGTCAACCCCTAGAAACCTTTCGCCGAGTGCGGGGGGAAATTAAAGAACAGGTAGAAGGGTTAATTGGCAAATTATAGTTGATTCAATTCATAATCAGACCAGGTTGTAGGGGATTTCCGGTCGGAAATCCCCTACATTATTCAGCACTATTGGCAATAAACAACTCCTTCCCCTTCTCGGCTGAAACTTGTTTATAATTATTCATTCCATTGTGCTTTTATTGCTTTTCTGTCACTCTCCGGGTTCAATGAATAGGAAATTTGCCAATTATCCGGAAGGAGAAAAGAATTGAAATTGATTAACACCGTAAATCAATTTATTAAATCCTCGTAATAAATAAGAACTCGGAACAACATATAAACACGGAACAAGGGTTAACGGTTGATGCAGAATTTGCACGGGTTGATGGGGTCGATAGATTCCCACTCGCTTCCCTTTGGGGTCTAATAACCAGCCTAAACGACAACCATTGGCTTGATATTCTTCCATTTTTCGTTGTCCTCCTGTCCAAGAGTCGGAGGGGGAAAGCAGCCATAATGAGATGAACCAGGGTACAAATTAGGAATAGCCTGAGTTTAGGATAGTATTGAAAGCAAGGATTATCTCCTAGGCAGGTGACCCTTTGAAGAGATGGCAAAATAACTACATCTGTATCAATCTCAATTCGGGAGATTCAAATCATGAATGCTTACAAAAAATATGTCACTATTGACAATCCAGAACAGTTGGTTTTATCGGATCTACCTTTTGCCCCCGGTCAAAGGGTTGAGGTGATTATCTTAGCTGAAGAAGACAATGAAACCAATAGTCAACTAGAAGAGTTACGTCAAAAAATTGATAGTGCGACTGCACAGATTCTGGAGGGTAATGTCACCGATGGAGAATTAGTTTTCGAGCAATTACAAGCTAGATTGCGAAATGAGTTCGGATTGAAATAATGGCCAATTATCAATTTTCCGAAGATGCGATCGGAGACATTAATAAAATTTGCGATTATATTGCCCAGAATAATCATTCCTCTGCCAGTAATCTCTTTGATGCGATTCGGCAAAAATGCAAGTTAGTTGCTAATTTCCCCAATATGGGTAAGCGGTATGACAAGATTAGGCCGAATTTAAGAGGATTTTTGGTAGCAGACTACATTGTATTTTACTACCCTCATGATGAAGGGATTGTGATTGTTCGTATTGTCAGTGGATATCGCGATTTAGATGCCTTATTTGGTGAGAATGGAGATAGTTAGCAAAAGCCAGCTTTAGGAGTTCCCTGGGGTTCAAAAGTCTTGCTCTCTAGGGTTCAAAAGCCAGCAAGATCTTAGGAAAAGGTATTAAAATCTTAGGAAAAGCCAGTAAGATCTTAGGAAAAGGCAGCGAGCAAGATGCTCGCACTACGGTACTAGACCCACAAAAACTCTACATCTAATTCAAATCCGATTAATACATCTTCTCCAGAAAGGGTTGCAGGTTGATGCAAAATTTCTACCGGTTGATTAGGGCGATAGATTCCCACTCGCTTGCCTTTGGGGTCTAATAACCAGCCTAAACGACAACCATTGGCTTGATATTCTTCCATTTTTCGTTGTCCTGCTGTCCAAGAGTCGGAGGGGGAAAGCAGCTCGATAACAAAATCGGGACATAGGGGTAAAAAGCCTTTGCGCTCTTGGGGGGTGAGAGCGTTCCATGTTTCTAGGGGTATCCAGGAAACATCGGGAGAGCGATCGCCCCCGGATGGCAGCTCAAACCCAGTCGAGGAGTCAAATGCTTTACCTTCACCGTTGGTTTGGCTCCATACATAGAGCTGCCCAGCGATACAAAAGTTACGATGGCCAGTTTCTCCACCGGTTGGGGACATGATAATGAGTTCTCCTTGGGGACTGCGTTCGAGGTGGCGATCGGGGTTAGCAGCACAGAGCTTGCGGAACTCACTGCGGGTTAAAGTGGCGATCGGACTGAGGTCGAGGGTTAAAGCAGCCATAATGAGACGAACCAGGGTAACAAGTAGAAATAGTCTGAGTTCAGGATAGCATTAATTTGCTGGTATCTTGGGAAGGCAAAAAGCAATGCAAAAAAACCGGGTTTTAACCTTTCCTTAAATAGTCCATAAATCGACCCCAATTAAAGTTGAGGAGAGTATAAACACATTCTGTAATAGTTGGCTGGCATGAAAGTTTTACTGGCATAATGATGGGTGTTCCTGGTGTTCAATCAGTTTCTGGACACCATTCACGTGGGAAAATCTGGCCAAGTGTTTACAGCGCTTTGCGCTGTTAAGTAATGAGTAATGAGTAAGAATTGAAACCATTCTGTCTTGAAGGACAAGGGGCTGAAGCCCCTTGTTCAGGGCACGCTCACAGGGTATATTTTCAATTCCTAATCTTTGATTCTAATCGATGTTCATTTCCGGGTAAAACTTGAATCTGGTCGGGGCCGGCGTTGGTGGTTTCAACACAGACAAAGCGAAGATAGTCATCGTCGCTTAAATCTGGAAATTTTGCTGATTTCTCAGACCAGGGATTCCAAACAACAGCGCTGCTATTCCCTTGAGAGAGTACCTCGATTTGGCGTTTCCAGGTGGAATCATCAACGACAAGTTTAGGCGGAACATGGGTGTAGATGCGATCGACTTCTGAGGCGATCTCTACCACTCCCGCTTGATATTTTTGCGCTCCACCGTCTACTTTATCCATATATTCTGTTCGATCTAAACCTAAAATTCTCACCCCATTAATACTACCCACCTGAAAATAGGAATGTAAGGCTTGGGTAATGGTAAAGGGTTCATTGCCTCGGTTGCGGGTAATTAAACTGACGGTTAAGGTATCGCCGACGACAATATCAAGGACTAATTCCCAAGCATGGGGCCAAAGTTCGCGGGTTTCTGGAGTGTCGGTTAATCCGAGTTGGATTTGGGTTTCTCCTTCTGGAGTGGTTCCGGTGGATAAGACTGACCAAAACCGATTGCGGACAAATCCATGACTGGGAAGATCGGATCGTTCGGGATGGGGGCCGAACCAGGGCCAGCAGACGGGAATCCCACCGCGAATGGCTTTTCCAGATTGGATGATGGCGTTTTCGCTCAGAAATAGGAGATCTTCGGATTCGGTGACGGGTTGAAAGGAGAGGATATGACCCCCATAAAGGGAAATGGCGGCTTTGGCGAAGTTATTCTCAATTTGGATAACGGGAAAGTCTGCCATTGCTTCAGAACCGGATACCATTTGATCGGGTCTGAATAGGGTTTTGCCCTCTATAAACTTGAGTTGGCCCTCAATGGCATGGCGATCGCTGAGTTGATGAATCATATTAGCCGGCCCTGCTGTTAAACTCGGTTAGGACTTCAATAATACCATTTCTACGAAACCTGCAAAGTTCATCAACATTTCTATAAACCGTTTTGCTATTTGCCCTGGATTGAAAATTGTCGCGATTTTTATCCTATGAACCTGGAATCCCTGGACTATGATGCCAGCAAGTCAAGTAATCCCTTCGCCAATTTCTTTATTTCCATAAGGAGACGGCAATGCCGTCTCCTTATTTTGGCAGAAAATACAGCGCTTTGCACTGTTATGAGGTACAACATTAATCTATGGGTTAGAATTGTAATTGCGACCGCAGGGAAGCAATCTCGATCATCTCGCAAATTGCAGGGATTGCGTCCCTATGGTCGCAATGACCAGTCTTTAACCGGACTTGATATTACCCCATCAAAATCACTGTATCAATCACATGAATAATGCCATTAGTCGCTTCAATATCTGGGGCTAAAACTGTGGCATTTTTCACTTCAAAAATTTCACCACAACGAATAGGAATAGGAGAACCTTCCAGAGAAGTTACACTCTCTAGATCCTTTAATTCTGCTGTGGTATAGCGTCCGGCAGCCACATGATAGGTCAGGATACGCTGAAGTTGGGGAATATTCTGCACCAAACTCTCTACTGTTCCGGGTAATAATTTGGCAAAGGCATCATCATTGGGGGCAAAAACCGTGAGCGGGCCAGGTTGTTGCAAGGCCTCGACTAACCCCGCCACTTTAACCGCAGTGACGAGAGTCGAGAAGGCATCATTACTAACGGCAATTTCAACAATATTTGGCATGTTTTCGGGAATGGGTAATAGGGAATAGGGAATGGGGAATAGGGAATGGGGAATAGGCAAAAGGCAAAAGGCAAAAGGCAAAAGGCAAAAGGCAAGAGGCAAGAGGGAAAACTTTGTTTCTTGGGATTCAGTCCGTTAACGATAATCTTGGCTTTGGATATCAGATAAACGGGCTTCTGGACGCAGGAATCTGTCCATTTGGGCTTCAAAGAATTGGCGATTTTTTAATAAGTGTTCGGGGTTGGGGTCATCTAAGGGATAGAGTAGGGCGACTCTTAAGGCTTGAATGACCGCCGAGGTAACATTGTACATCGATCGCTGGAAGGTGATGCCCAACTGAATCAGCATATCATCTTCACCCCGACAGTATTTTTGGTAATACTCCTCTAGATAGGGGGGGAGAAAGTGGAGCATATCCTGCATCAGCAGTGTGGGGGGGATGCCTGCGGTTCCCACGGGGAAGACATCGGCGTAGAGAATGCCATAGTGAAAGTCTTTTTGCTCTTCTGGAACTTGTTTGGCTTGGGCGTTGTAGGATTTAGTGCCTCGGAAGGGAGCCGTCCGGTAAAACACGGCTTCGACATAGGGCAGGGCGGCTTCATAGAGCCACATAAACCCTTTTGATTTGGGAATGATTTCATAACATTCATCGCCAATATAGACATGGTGATAAATGGGTCGTCCGGCGGCAATGAAGATGCCATTAACCAGAAAATTCATGGCATCGGGGACGGTTTTGAACTCTCCGGCATCATAAAGATCGCTCATTTCAAAGAAGACGGGAGCCATGACTTCCCAGAATAAGCCCAAGTTGGCGTAATAGGACAGTTCGCGCACCTTTTCGTAGAACATTTGTGGGAACAGCTTATAGAGTCCCAACATCAAGGGATTGCCCTTGAAATAGGCTTTAATGGCTTTATCGCAGTTGGCGATATATTCGTCGCTCTCCAGGTAGTCATAAAACTGGCCGCCCATGCCCTGATGCCAGAGCATGGCTCGCATACAGGCTTCGGCGAATTCCATGTTAACGCGATCGTGCCAGAGATGATGGAATATTTTTGGGAGCTTTTTCTTGAGTTCTCCCTTGTCCATAAATTCTAATAATTCGGGGTGAGCGCTGGCTTCTCCCTTTTGCCAAACCCGAAAATCTGCGGTGTCTCCAGCGTAATGATTGGGCAGGTCTAAATATTCTTGGGGTAAGAAGTATTTAAAGAAGGGTAAAGGGTCTAGAAACACCCGCTCGGCAATGTAGAGCAAATCCCGCCAATAGAAATCCATGGGTACGGCATAGGCTTTATAAATGCCGATAATTTGCATCAGGTTTTCGGGGGTGTCCGGCAACATGGAGCCACCGGCTTCTAGGCGATGGATGACTTCGGCGTATTTGTGGGTTGAAGGAGGGATTTTTGTGGTTGATGAATCTAGAGTTGTAGTCATGGTTTTTTATAGGGAATGGGTAATTAGGGAATGGGTAATAGGGAATGGGTAATAGGGAATGGGTAATAGGCAAGATGAGATCCCCCTATCTCCCTATCCCCCCATCCCCCTATCTCCCTATCTCTCCAGAGCAGCAATATGAGTAACTTTGGGTTGATGCAACTCAGCGACAATGCGGTTGGTGGTGGGTTCCATCCAGCGCAGGAGGAAGTTGGGTTGAATGCCTAAAAAGAGGATAATGGCCGTTAGCACTAGGGCTGGCCATTGTTCATTCAGGGTAACGCGGGCATAATAGGCTTTCTGGTTGTCTAACTTGCCGAAACAAGTGCGGTTAATGAGGATGACGAAGTAGACGGCGGTTAATCCTGAAGAGAGGATACAGATCAGGGTGGGAATAGGGAAGGTGGCGAAGCTGCCTTGGAAGACGACAAATTCAGCAGCGAAGCCGACTAAACCGGGGATACCGGCGCTGGCCATTCCGGCTAAAATGAGCAGGGCACTGGTTAGAGGTAGGCCGCGAATGGGGTTCATTAGGCCGTTGAGGACATCGAGATCGCGGGTTCCGGTGGTTTGTTCGACGATGCCGACGAGGAAGAAGAGGAGGGCGAGAATGAGGCCGTGGGCAATCATTTGGGCGATCGCCCCCAATACACTCAATTCAGTCCCCGCAGCCGCCGCCACGAGGATATACCCCATGTGACCAATGGAACTATAGGCGACCATGCGCTTAATGTCCCGTTGGGCGATCGCACTTAACGCCCCATAAATCACACTCACTGTCCCAATAATCGCTAAACCTGGAGCCATGGTTTGCCAAGCCACGGGAAACAGTTGCAGCCCAAAGCGCAATAAGCCATAGGTTCCCAACTTAGCAAAAATACCACCGAGCAGCACCGTGGTACTGGGGGAGGCTTCTACATAGGCATCCGGCATCCAGGTATGCAGGGGAACCAGGGGCGTTTTAATGGCAAACCCAATCAGGAGGGCACTCAACAGAATCAATTGGGTAATCAGATCGAGATCGTCGATTTGCAGATGGCTAAACTCAAAGCTACCGGTGTCACCCAGGAACACAACCCCCAAGAATCCCACAATCACCGTTAAGCCAGAAATGGCGGTATAGAGCAGAAACTTGGTGGAAGCATACCCCCGTTTTTCTCCTCCCCAAATGGCGATCAGTAGATAAAAGGGAATCAGTTCTAATTCATAGAAGATGATAAATAAGAGCAGATTTTGGGCCATCAGAGCGCCCGCAATTCCGCCATTAATCAGGAGGATCAGGCTGTCATGGAGCCGGGAGCGATCGAGATCTTTGCGGTTGGTATAGAGGGAGATGAGGGTTAAAAGACCATTGAGAACCAGTAGGGGTAAGGAGAGGCCGTCTACACCAACACTGTAGTTTAGGCCCAGGGGTTGAATCCAAATATGGAATTCACTAAATTGGACTACGCTCAGTCCCCTTGGGTTGAGGTCAAATTGACTGAGTAAATAGAGGCTCCAACCGAAACTGGCGAGACTGGCAACTGTGGCGATCGCCCGACTGGATTCGGGTTTAGGAGACAGATAAATGGCGATCGCGCCCAATACAGGAATTAGGAGTAAGGCAGAGAGCATAGGAATGACAACAGTTGATTGTTATTGAGGTAGGCCAAAGAGCAGGGGATACACGAGTAAGAGTCCAAAGAGGAGTGTACCGAAGAGGATGGACAGGGCATAAAACTGCACTTGTCCGGTGGTGTTGTATTTCAAGCTTTCGCCACTAGCAATGGTGAACAGGCCGACAAAATTAACGGCTCCATCGACTAAGGTGCGATCGCACCAATCAATCACTTTAGCCATAAATCCGACTAGGGCAATCACGGTGACTTTATAGAGTTTGGCGGTATATAAATCATAGGCAAAGAAATCTTGAATGGCTGGAACCGGGAGCTTAATGGGTTTGGGAATTCTGTCACCCCCATAGAGGTATAATCCCACTCCTGCACCGATCGCCGTCGAGCCAATCAAGAGTAAGGAAGCCGGTTGAGTAACCAAAGCTAGACCCGGTAATAGTCCTACAACGGCCAGTAATTGGGGTAAATGGAGAGCGACACCAAGTAAAATCATCATCGGCAGCACCAAGGCCCATAGACCTTCTGGCGATCGCTTCGTCCAGTCGGTAATGGAGCCGGTGAACAAGTGCCCGAAGACTCGCGCTAAACTGCACGCAGTTAAGCCATTAACGACTAACAAAACCATTAATAAGGTTGGGGGTAAACCTTGGGCAATTTTTGCTAATCCCCAGAAACAGCCCAGGGGAGGAACAGCGACCAAGGAGAGAGCGCCCACAACATAGCAAATTCCAGAAATGGGACGACGAGACCACAAGCCACCCAGTTGAGTAATATCTTGGGCAACATTGTTAAGGATAATACCACCTACTGCCATTAACATCAGCGCCATGGCGATCGCATAGGTCAGCAGCAGCATCAGCGCTCCTTGGCTGTTGCCCGTACCGACCGCAATAAACACGATGCCTAAATAACTACTGGTCGCATAGGAAAATACCCGCTTAATATCCACTTGGGCTAAGGCGATCGCCGCACAGGTCACCGCAGTAAACGCGCCCACCGCAATTTCTGCCTTCACCACCAACGGCGATAACTCCAAAACCGGCTGCATCTTAATTAGCACCCAAGCCCCCGTAGAAACCACGATCGAATTTCGCAGTACCGTCGCAGGCATCGGCCCCTCCATAGCTTCATCGAGCCACAGTTGTAGGGGAAATTGGGCGCATTTACCCAACGGCCCGGCCAGCAACGCTAAACCGAGTAAGGTGGCAACCGTGGGACTCAGTTCCACCGAAGAAGCCCAAACCGTTAACTCATCATAATTCCAGGTTCCCGCCAGGGGATAGAGGGCAACGACCGCCATCAGCAGCACCAAGTCCCCCACCCGCTTCGTCAGAAACCCATCTCTCGCGCCAGTCACCACCAGAGACTGATTAAACCAAAAGCCAATCAGCAGATAGGTTCCCAAAGTGAGGATTTCCAGCATCACATAGCTGAAGAATAGGGAATTGGTCAGCATCAAGGTAGCCATCCCTGCTTCAAACACCGCCAGGAGCGCATAGAACCGGGGCCAACCCCAATCCATTTCCAGGTAGCCAATGGCATAGATTTGGGTAAGGATATTCAAGCCCAAAATCACCACTAACGCGCCGACGGTGGTGGCGGAAACTTCCACATCAAACGTAATATTCAGATTGGCCGCATGGAGCCAATTGAGGGAGTAGTGGGTCGGTGCATCCCAGACTTCCCGTAAACCGAGGAGGCTATGGATAAATGCGGCACAACTCATCAATAAGTTAATGTAACCCGCCGGCCGAGGGCCGGTGCTACGAATTAAGCCCGGTGACCAAGGAATGGTCAATAATGCACCGAATACGGCATACATCGGGACTAACCAAATCGTTTGACTAAAGGTGTTCATGGGTGAGACGATCATCCATTTAGGAGAAAAACATAAGTTAGACTTAAGCAACCTAAAAGAATAGGATAAGCTTTATCCTTGCTTTTGGGATTATGCATTGCCAAAAGTCTATACCTTTACGGATTATAAAGTCTTCTCGATCAAAAAACAAACGGGATCGACTGGTGGCGATCGCCTAAATCCCCGTATTTCTCTAGCAGAAGTGCAGACCCTGCAAAAAAGCGCTTCCAAGTGAAAGTACCCAAACCTAGATTAAGACTGTTGCTGAGGCTCCCCCATTCCGCCAATACAGCACTTTTCCCTGTATTGGGAGAACCTGCCCCTACAAAATTGAATAAAAATAATCATTAAAAGGGTAATCTGGGAACACTGGGAACCGGAACTGGGGGTGCAGGAACCGGAATTCCTTGGGCAGTACAAGTAAAGCCTAAATCCCCAAATAATTGTAGACAAACCGATCGCAGGGCCCCTTCTACAGTCACCGGTATCGTAAAGCCCTGGAACAGTTCACCCGCAACAATTTGGGCGAATTCTTCCGGGGTAATATCCTGAATTTGTCCTAAAAGATTACCCACCACGGGCAGCTTTTGACCCGCGCTTAAAATCACCGGTTCAACCGCGTCTAACGCTCCTTGGGGAATGACTGAAACTGTACCTTCTAAAACCTTGATATTGCCATTATTTTCCGCATCTATTTCTAAAAGATAAAGCGTTCCTTGAACATTGACTAAAAAACCGGCAATACAACCATCAACTGGCCCGCTCACCAGCAATTGACCATTTTTCACTTCCACACATTGACCGACGGTAACCGAAGAATGACTTCCCAAACGACCCACAGCTCCATTATTAAACTCTAGACCCGCTCTAGCTTCTTGGGTAACCACGGCTTGGCCAAAATCGGCTTGATCTTCCACTTTGGCGGGGTTTTCTTCGATGAAGACTTCTTCACTATCTAAAATTTCGTTCACTTCAGCTTGGTTAATTTGAGCCAAGCTAGAGAGGGGAGAACAGAAAATTGTTCCACTCGCGAGTAAACTGCTGATAAGAATACGAGAAATTCTGGGCAGAGTATTCATAGGTTGATGATTTTCAAATGTATAAAATAATATGAGTTTCAATCGCTTAACTCCAACCCGTTTCAGGCTGTGGCTCTTCGCTGTCCTATTGGGCATACTTTTGGCAATTGGGGGCGAAAAACTTTTCGCCCCAATTCCGTTCGCTCCTCACCGTCCCCATGCAGAACCCCTAGCCTGGGGGGTGGAAAGTTCCCCAGAAGCTATGGAGATGTTCCGAGAAGGGATGAAACACTATACCCAAGGAACAGCCACGGGACTGCGGGAGGCGCTGAAGTCTTGGGAAGTGGCACTCAAGCTTTCGCAAGAGAGTGAAAATACTGCCCAGGAAATCATCATCCTCAATTGGATGGGGTTAACCTATCGCGAGTTGGGGGAGTTTGACCAAGCATTCTCCCTTTATAACCAGCTTTTACCGAGAACGGCTAGTCGTCCCCAAACCGAAGCCAGTGTGCTGTTGTCCTTGGCGCAGGTGCATACAAAGCTCTCTAACACCCAAGAGGCTTTGGATATGTATAATCAGGCGTTGGGGGTTTGGCGCAGTGTCAATTTCCAAACGGGAGAGGCGGCGACGTTGAATAATATTGGTGTCGTCTATACGGAGTTGGGGGACTATAACCAGGCGCTTGCTACCTACAACCGCGCTTTGGAGTTAGTGAAGGAGTTGGGCAATTCAAAATCGATCGCCGCAACGTTAAATAATATTGGTGGAACTTATAGCGATTTGGAGCGCTATTCCCAAGCTTTGATTTACTATCAGGATGCCCTGGAACTGTGGCAAGAGGAGGAGGATCTAAGGGGAAAGGCGAGTACGTTTAATAATATTGGCTTTGTCTATGCGAAGTTGGATAAGCTCGATAATGCTTTAGCAACTTATGTGAATGCGCTGCCGTTATGGGAAAAATTGGGCGATCGCGCCGGAAAAGCGAGTACCTTAAATAATCTGGGCTATGTTTATGCCCAACAAGGCGATTTAGAGTTAGCCCTAACTTACTATAACCAGGCTCTGGAATTACGGCGACAGGTGGGCGATCGCCCCAAGGAAGCCCTGACACTCTATTCTATTGCCCAAGCGCAGCGCCAACACGGGGATCTCGAACTGGCTCAAACGACTATAGAAAGCGCCCTTACCTTGATCGAGGATCTGCGAACCCGCGTCAGTGCCCAGGATCTCAGAAGCACATTTTTTGCCAGCAAGCAAGAGTATTATGAGTTTTATATCGATCTGCTCATGGAGCTTCATCGAAATAACCCCGATCGCGGATATGATGCTCAAGCTTTAGAAGCCAAAGAACGAGCCAGTGGGCGATCGCTCCTGGACTTGCTCACAGAAGCTAAAATTGACTTGCATACGGGAGTCGATCCGGCACTGGTTGCACAAGAAACAGACCTCAGAGAGCAACTATCCGCCCTAGAAGAGCGAAAACTTAGGCTGCTGCGAAACCATTATCAAGCCGATCTAGCGGCACAACTCGATCGAGAAATAGAAGAGTTATTACTCACTTACCGCGATGTTCGCGCTCGTATCCGTGCCACCAGTCCCCACTACGCCAACCTCACCCAACCCCAACCCCTGACTGTGGCGCAGATGCAACAGCAAGTCGTGGATCGGGATACGACTCTCATCACCTATGCTCTGGGAAAAGAGCGCAGCACTGTATGGGTTTTAAATTCTAATGGTTTGCATAGTGCCCAACTGCCGAGCCGAGAGGCGATCGAAAAAGCTGCCGCCGAGTTTCGGGAAGCGGTGATTGCTCCCACCCTCAGAATTCGCCGACGACGCACAGAAGGAGCAGCGCACATCCTCAGCACCATGATTTTAGACCCCATTGCTCCCTATCTGGAGGGGGAACGGCTGGCAATTATCAGTGATGGGGGACTACAATACATTCCTTGGGCGGCGATCGCTGCTCCGGCTTCTGTAAATACCTATACCCCTCTGATTGTTGATTATGAACTCGTCACCCTTCCCAGTGCCTCTAGTCTCGGTCAACTCAGGCAGGATATTGCCCAACGCCAACCCGCCCCCAAAACCCTAGCGATCCTTGCCGATCCGGTGTTTAGTCCCCAAGACAACCGGCTTAAACTTGAAACTCAACCCGCAGAAAATTTTTTACCACCAGAGTTAGAGCGATCGGCTAGAGAAGCGGGACTCATTTTCGATCGCCTCCCCTTTACCCAAGCAGAAGCTGAAGAAATTCTCGCCCTATTGCCCCCAGAACAAACAACCCAAGGCTTTGGGTTCCAAGCGTCTAAGGCGATCGCTACCAGTCCCGACATCAGCCAATATCGCATCCTCCACTTTGCCACCCATGGACTGCTCAACAGTATCACCCCGGAACTCTCCGGCTTAGTTCTTTCTCTGCTCAACCCCGAAGGAGAGGCGATCGACGGTTTTCTCCGTCTCCACGAGATCTATAACCTCGATCTTCGCGCTGAACTCGTGGTTCTCAGCGCCTGCGAAACGGGACTCGGAAAAGCGGTTCGGGGTGAAGGCTTAATTGGACTGACTAGAGGCTTCCTCTATGCGGGTGCGGCACGGGCGATCGTTAGTCTCTGGCAAGTCGATGACCGCGCCACCGCCCAACTGATGATTCACCTGTATCAAAACATGCTGCAAAACAACCTCTCGCCCGCCGCCGCTCTCCGAGCTGCCCAGCTAGAACTTTGGAATAGCGAAGAATACCAACTGCCTTACTTCTGGGCAGCTTTCACCCTCCAGGGAGAATGGCAACCTTCAAAGGGACTATAAAATACCCTCTACTCTCAGTGAATCTTCATTAAGATTGACGGCGTTTGCGACCAGCCAACAAACCCACTAAACCGAGAGAGAACAGAGACAAGGTAGCGGGTTCTGGAACAGAAACCCCTGGATCTCCTTCAACCAATTTAATCTGATAGGCGAGATTAGAATTATTGGGTTTCGCGCCTTCTAACCAAGTCATGGTTGATTGTCCTGTGAGGGTAAAGTCACCGACGATATTGCCGATGTGAAGATAGTCAGCATCAACGTAGCCACAACCGACTCCACTTGAACAAGAGGCGCTAGAGAAAGCGCCAATAGCGGATGACATGGTTTCATCACTCAAGAATAAGTTATCCACCACCATACTGGTTCCTTCCTTGCGAGCGCTGGTGCGGATGTAGAGGTCGGAAAAATTATCCTCGAAGATCTCGGTTTTGCTCAGTTCAATACCAGCGACGGTATAGGTGAGGGTATTGAGCAGACTGTCAAAGGCTAAGGAAAAATCAACCGCTTCACCACTTACCCAACTATCATAGTTGGCTTGCACCCGATTTTGGGAACTGTTGGTATGGTCGTGAATATTCAGTTCATGGTCTCCTACACGACCAATGCGGCTTTCTGCTGCCCAGGGAATGTCTAAACCTAAGTCGTCAAATTCAGCTCCATTGAGATGGCCGCCAATGGTGAAGGCTTGGGCGGCGCTGGTCATAGAGAGTAAGCTTAAGGTGGTGGTAGTGGCGATCGCGCCAGCGATGCGGGGCATTATCGCTGCAAAAACTTGAGAGGATTTCATAATTATTTCTCCTGGGTAGCGCACGTTTAGGGGTTTGAATAAGATTGAGTGCATGTCATATCCCTAATTTAAGCTGCCAGTTTTGCTCGTGACTAGCTTAAATCCCCTTCTTCACCAACTCTTCACATGGATATGAAGATTCGGTAAACTACGGATCTCCTATCGGACTCATATAACTGGCGATCGCCTCATCCAGATTTTCCCCCCTTCACTCGGTACAATGATCGGTAGTCTTAGGGCGAATTCACCTCATCGATCTTCGGTATCCTAGATCGGGGAGAACCCACCCCTACCAACTCCTGCAACCCACTCGATCTGTTTTTCATGACTTCTCCCTTCTTGAGACCTTACAAGTTCAATCTTTGGCTGGCCTTATTTCTGCTTCTCTCCCCCATTTTAGGAACCCTGACCCAGGTCAAACCCGGCTCTGCGGCTGTCAATGCCCACTGTCAGTTATCCAATCAAGAGCGGCAAGCAAAAGAACAGGCACGCCAAGCCGCCCTGAGTGGAAATCCTGAAGCCCAACAGCGCTATCAAGCTTTAGTTCAACAACATACCGCCCAACTGCAAAATTGCCGCGCCCGCACTTGGCCCCAAACCCAAGCCATTTGGCTGCGCCTCTATCCCTGTGATTTATTTAACGGAAACTTAGATCGGGTGATGGATGAGATTGTCAATAAGGGCTATAACGAGGTCTATATTGAAGCCTTTTTTAACGGTCAGGTTCTCTTACCCGCCAACGATAATCCCACCCCTTGGCCCTCTGTAGTTCGGCTTCAGGGGCAGGAAAATGCTGATTTGTTAGCCCTAGCCATTGAGAAAGCTAGAGAACGGGGGTTACGGGCTTATGCCTGGCTCTTTTCCATGAACTTTGGTTATAACTATAGTTTGTTGGGCGATCGCCAACAAGCCCTAGCCCGCAACGGCAACAACCAAACCAGCCTCTCCGTTCATGACGCAAAAGACACCGGCTACGATCTCACCGGAGGCGACAGCCAGAATGTATTTATCGATCCCTATCATCCCCAAGCCAAACGAGATTATTATTATTTAGTCAACTCCATCCTCAAACGTCAGCCTGATGGGATGCTCTTTGACTATATTCGCTATCCTCGGCTCACCGGCCCCGCTTCCGTCGCCACCAAAGTCCAAGATTTATGGATTTATGGCCCCGCCTCCCAACAGGCGCTCTATCAACGGGCCACGAATAACCAGGGTCAATACATCATTCAAGCCTATATCAGCAAAGGATACATTACCATTGACGATCTGCAAGCCGCCAAGCAGCGCTATCCCCAAGAAGGGCAACCCCTGTGGCAAGGTCGCAATACTCCCCAAGGCTCCCTCAGTTTAAGACAACAGCAAAACCGCCTACAACAGGAACTCTGGTTACTCAGTGTTGCCCATGCTCTGCAAGGGGTGATCGATTTTCTGGTTCTCGCCAGTGCCCCGGCTCAACGGCAAGGGTTACCCACCGGAGCGGTCTTTTTCCCTGATGCTAACAAAGTAGTGGGCAAAGGTTATGATTCCCGCCTGCAACCTTGGGACAGATTCCCCGCCTCTATGGAATGGCATCCCATGTCCTACGGTGTTTGTGGCGGAACCGAGTGTATTACCGAACAGGTGGAGCGGGTGTTAAGTATGGCGGCTCAAAATGTGCAAGTTAAGCCCGTCTTAGCCGGACAATGGGGACGAGATTACAGAAATCGTCCCTCTTTAGAAGCTCAGATGCGTGATTTGCAACGGTGGCAGGGCCGCATTTCAGCCATTAGTCATTTTGCTTTTTCTTGGCAAGAACCGCAAATCGATCGCCAACGGCGCTCCTGTCGGCAATCCTCGTCATAAATACCCCTCTTCTGTACTCATTACTCATTACTTAAAAGCGCAAAGCGCTGTATGCAAGCCCCTACTCTTTCTCTGTCAATAATTGCTCGACAAACTGATAGAGAACAGAGGGATGTTCGCTGTCTAAAACCTGTTGTTTTAGCACTCTTAAGCCTTTGGCTAGAGGTTCGGCTTGATGCTGATAATTGGTATTGGCGCTGAGTAAATCCTCAAAAACTTGTTGTTCAATCTCTTCCCGTTTTGGGGGGTCTCCACCTTTGGGGAAAGGACTTTCATATTCCGTTCCGGTGACTTCATATTTGAGCAAGAAAATCAGCGCTTCACTTTTTTCATGTAATTTTTGCCGTAATTGACGCACATTAATATCTAAGCGATTAAATCCCAATTGTCCCTCAATTCGCAGTTCAACGATCGCCCCCCTCATCTTGTCTTTTTCCTTACTCACCTTCTCCACCGCCGCTTCTTCAACTTCCTCTTGCGTTTGCTCCTTATTCACCTTTAACTTAAGGCGGACAATCGGTCGCTGATAATAGTCTCGCTTTAAATCAGCCTGAATTTCCCCCTCCTCCAGAGTAACTAAATACACACCTCTAGGGTTTTGATCCTGCCCTTCGGCAATACTATTGGCTTCCGTAGAGCCAGGATTAAAAATCCATCCTTCGGCCGTATACTGTTTATGAATATGGCCCAACGCCAAATAATCAATTCCCGCATCCTTGAGCGGTTGTAACTCCTCATATTTGAGTGCCCCCGAATAGCGCGAAATTTGCCCCTCTAAACCATGGTGAAATAACATGATTTGATAGGTGGGGGGAGTGGGCAACTTTTGAATCGACTCTGCCAACTGAGCGATCGCCTTCGGAGCAGATGCACCATACCAGCGAGATCCAATCACCCTAACATCACAAGGCAGATCGATATAGCCTCCCTGCTGTGTTTCCGGAGTCCAGCGATCGTAAGCTTGGTCAGCATTGGGTTCGAGTAAAATCAGCAACCCACTATCGGCTAAATAGCGCAACCAACTGGTTCTAGTGCCATAGGGGAGGTTATCATGATTGCCCTCGATCGCCAACACCGGAATATTAGCCTTTTGCAGCAATTCTAAGCCAATCTGAGCCTGGTTCAGGGTTGCCGGTAGAATTTGGCGATGCTCGAATAAGTCTCCCGCAATGATGACAAAATCCACAGATTCGGCGATCGCATATTTCTCCAGAGCATCCTGAAACGCAAAAAAGAAATCCTTCGTGCGATCGGCATTATCGTAGCGATCGAATCCTAGATGAACATCAGACAGATGTAAAAATCGAGCCATACTTAAGGATTAAAATTGAGATGACCATTTCAAAGAGGGTCTGACCATTGATGCTTCATCAGAGATGATGAATAATAGAGAGCATTGAATCTCTCTATTTAAAAAAAACAATGAAAATTTTAATGCTCTCTGTCACCTTTCCTTATCCTCCCACAGAAGGGAGAATACAGATGAGAACTTTTCATTTACTCAAATATTTAAGTCGAGATCATTCTATCACCCTGGTTACGCAACAGACCAATCAAGTCAGTGATGCCCACCTTGAAGCCTTGCGCGAGTATGTTCATGAGTTAGTCGTCTTTCCCCCTCCTCCAGAACCGACTCCCGGAAAATTCTCTAAACTCAAGCGCTTTCAAAACTTCTTTCAACAAGGAACACCTAGCGCTGTAAAGTCCATATTTTCAGAACCCATGCAGCAGTGGGTCGATCGAGCCGTCGCGACTCAAGGCTTTGATGCGATCGCCTGTGAACATCGGCTCAATGAAATTTATGTGCGTCCAGAGTGGCAAAACCATTATGGAACCCTGGCCAATATCCATAACTCAGTCTATCGCACGCATAAAAATCAGTTACAAACCAAGACATCCGACAATCAAGTGCGAGATCAAATTAGTTTGCCCCTGCTGCGACAGTATGAAAAACGCTATATGAGTAAGTTTCGCCATCTTGTAGTCATGACCACTGAGGATAAACGGACTCTGCTGGAGATGAACCCAGAAAGCCGTATTAGCGTGATTGGCAATGGTGTCGATCTGAGCTTGTTTCCTAAGCGTACCGAAGATCCCGGAGGTCATCAATTGCTGTTTATGGCAGCAATGGATAATCGAGTCAATATTGATGCGGCCCGGTTTTTGAGCTTAGAAGTGTTTCCCCAACTCCAAAATCGCTATCGGGAGGTTTCCCTGAAGCTGGTTGGAGCTAGACCTGTACCTGAAGTGAGCGCCCTTGGAGAGCGGCCGGGAATCACGGTTACGGGAGAAGTCCCTTCTCTGGTTGAATATTTGCATAGCGCGACGGTTTGTGTGATTCCCATTCGTACCGGTTTGGGGATGAAGAATAGGACTCTCGAAGCCATGGCCACAGGGATTCCGGTGGTAGCGAGCGATCGCGCTTTAGAAGGTTTGGCCGCCGATGGGCCGGAGATTCCCCAACGGGCCCTGCGAGCTAATACCATCGAAGATTATGTGGTGAACATTAGTCGTTTGTTTGAAAATCCGCCTTTAAGAAAAAAATTGTCCCGTAACGGCCGAGAGTTGATTGAACAGGAGTACACTTGGGAACGGGTAGGTATGCGCTATGAGAAAGCGCTCCTGACTGCAACCCAAGGTTAATTTTCATTAATGGTTGTGAATTGCTGTCCGCAGCTTTGGGAATTGAAACTCTATGAATGAGGATACAGGAAGCGTATTTTCTGAAAGCGACCCTCAGCGGCCGTCTTCCCTACAGGCTATTTTTGGCCTGATTGTGTTGACCTTGGGACTCTCTAGTGTGGTGGCTGGAGTTTGGGTGGCTCTACAATTGATGGTCAATCCAGATGCTCTGATTTGGGTGAATCAATATTTACCGAAAACCACCCAGTTAGGGGAAACCAATCGCCGGTCTCTGCAAACGTTAGATGAAATTGAGGATAAGCTGATTCAATCGGGTTACACTCCCGGTTATCCCTTGGAGATGAAAGTGGGCCCCTATGAGGATATGATGCTGCCGATTTTTGCCCATCGCCAGGGGTGTCAACCGGATGCGCCGGGATCTCCCACTTGTCGGTATATTTATCAGTTAAGAATTTATCGCCGCATTAGCGATCCAGAGCCGTTTGAGCGGGCGAAACCGATGTATCAGTTTATTAATCAACTGGAGATTGAGTCCCCGACAGAGAGTTTTGTCCTTCAGCCTTTGAACTTAAAAACGGAAACGTCTAATGAACCCCTACCGTTGACGGGGTTAAAGTGGAGTAATGGCGCTCTGGTTAATCGTGAGTCGGCGCAGTGGGTGAATCTGACGGGGACGGTGACGAGGGAGGGCAAAGAGATTCTCTATGGTCAGATGATTTATTACAATCCCAAGACTACCTATGTTGGGTCGTTTGCCAGTTGGACGAGTCCAGCCAATGAGTTGCCGGTCTGGTCGAAGCATCCGAAGTGGCCTCAACAGCCGTTTTTGACGGTGAATCAGACGATGGGTTTGGAGCCACGGTTTGAGATGTATCAGGTGCAACCGAGGACGTTTTTACCGGCTCCTGTGGAGTTGCAACCGGTTTCTCTGGATCGGATGTTGTTGAAGGGTTCTGAGTATGCCGAGGCCATGCAGTTGGCGAAAAGTGGGTTATGGACTCCGGCGAAGCAACGGTTGCATGGTTTGTGGAATAAACCGGGATGGTCGGTAGATATTCAAGGACAATGGGAGTTGATTAACCGTCATGCCCATTTGAGTGCCCATAATGCCAAGCAATCTTGGGCTTCTCCGAGTCAGCAGGTGTTCACGCGGATCGTTGACGGGCGCTGGGATGAGGCGTTGGAGATTTATAAGGCTTCGGAGAGTCGGGAGGAAATCGATCGCTTGTTGGCGACGGATACGGGGGTTTTATGGACTCGGATTAAGGGGGCGATCGCTGTTGATCCGAAGCAGAAGGCTGTTCTGACTTGGGGGGCGCTGCTGCGACGGGCCCAGGATGGCCCGGAAGGGGCGATCGCCTGGCTCAAAGAACAGGGCGTTGAGGAGAATTTGGTGGATTTTTAAGGGGTTTTGAGTGTGTCTAAATTCGATTAAGGTTGATACTGGGGCAGTTTATCTACAACGACGATATCTGTAGGGGCTTTCCGGCCGTTTCGCTATGCGCTCCGCGCAGGCTACGCCAATGCGACATGAAACGCCCCTACAATTATGTCTTCCTGCTATGTCTTCCTGCCCCAGCGAATCGACTATAGTTAGGAATGGAGGACGATCGCCGAATTCAGTGCTTCTACCAGAGAACGCACCACAGCCACCATTGCCAACTCATTATCTAACCGGTTAATCGCTGAACCCACGCCAATACCTTGAGCGCCAGAGGCGATCGCCATGGGTGCGGTAACATTAGACAAGCCAGAGGCACATAACACTGGCACTTCTACCCCACGGGAAATTTCATAGGCAGCCGCTAAGGTAGGAGCCGCTTTTTCAATTAATCCCAATGTGCCCGAATGGGTAGGTTGACTGCTGGTTCCCCCTTCCGTTTGAATCACATCTGCACCTTCAGCAACCAAGGCTTGGGCTAACTGTACCTGTTCATCCAAGGGTAAAATGTGAGGAACGGTCACCGAGAGCATGATATCGGGAAGCAGCGATCGCACGTCTTGCGTCAGCGCCAAAACCTCATCCGCCTCAAATCGCCGTCCTTGGGCATAGAACGCATCAAAATTCCCAATCTCAATCAAATCCGCTCCCGCGTCCACTGCTGCCACAAATTTCTGCGGCTCCACGGCAGAAACACATAGGGGTAGACTCGTCAAACTGCGGCCAAGACGCACCAAATCGGGATCGGCAGCAATATCCACAAACGTTGCCCCCCCGCGATCGGCAGCCTTCACCACCATAGCTGTGCGATCGGCATCAAAATTCATTAACCCACTAATCACTTTCAGTGCCCGTCCTTGGGCTAAAGCGGGTTGCAGTTGAGGAAGAATCGCCATAAAACCTAATCTCTGATAACGATAGTTAATGTACCCTTAATTGTGCCACGTCCCTTAGACAAAATTGGGCCAAAATTCATAAAACCCTCCGGACTACCACAGAGGCAAAATCGGGGTAATCGAGTCCTGATTCGATTCCGATGCATTACTCCAGCTTTGGGGACTCATCTCCTCTGACTCAACCGTTTTCACTAAGCTTGTACTTTCTGCCCATTGGGCCGGATCGACCCCTTGGGAAGCCAGGATTTCAGCCGATCCATCCCACTCATTCTCCTGTTTTCCAGAGGCGATCGCCGGACTAAACCAAACTAAAGCCGTGCTGCCACTGGCTCCTAAAATCACCGCTAGGGGAACAAACTCACTCTTGACCACTTTTACAATCGGAATACAAATGGCTAACATCGCCACCGCACAGGGCCAAATAATCGCAGTAGCCGCAATTTTTGACCCTCGACCTCCTGTATGCCGTTCGACTCGATGCACTTGTTTAACCATAGACTCAGCCTCCCATTCATACACAGGTAATCAATAATCACTAAGCTCTTTGCTTGCCGAACAGAAATTCTTTCCCCTGAAAGCGTATACTATACCAGTTGATAGCGATCCTCATGACTGCTGACTTCCCCTCCTGACTTCCATGTACCGTAATTTTTGGTCTATTCAATCTCCCAAGCCTTTTCTGAGAGTGGATCATCCGATCGATCGCTTTTGGGCGTTGGGATTTTTAGTAGCCGCCCTTGTGCTATTTATGATTAATTTAGGGGGAGTGCCCTTAAGAGATTGGGATGAAGGGACGATCGCCCAAGTTGCTCGTAATATGAGCCGCTCATCGAGTTGGGAGGGTTGGATCTTTCCCACCTTATCAGGATTACCCTATTTTAATAAACCGCCCCTGGTGCATTGGTTAATTGCCTTAATGTATCACGGGGTGGGGGTGAATGAATGGGCCACTCGTTTTCCTTCTGCCCTGCTGAGTGCAACCTCAGTTCCTCTCTTTTATGGTTTGGGTTTAGAGTTGTTTCGTCAACGACTACCAGCCCTTTTTTCGACGCTGATTTATTTAACATTATTACCCGTGGTTCGCCATGGCCGGTTGGCCATGTTAGATGGGCCAGTTTTATGTTTTTTGCTGCTGATGGTACTATTTGCGCTCAAAGGACGGCGCAATCTTCCCTATAGTTTAGGCGTGGGGTTAGGGTTGGGTTTAATTGCTCTGACTAAAAGTATTTTAGCCCTGTTGTTAGGGGCGATCGCCCTGATTTTTTTAGCCTGGGATACCCCCCGTTTACTCAAGTCGGCGTATCTGTGGATGGGGGTTCTCCTGGGGTTGACTCCCGTCACCCTCTGGTACGGTATGCAACTGCTCCATTATGGTAACCCGTTTCTAGAAACCGGTTTAGTGCATCAATCCTTGAGTCGCATTTGGCAGTCTGTAGAAAATCGATCGGGCCCTCCGTGGTATTATCTGTTGGAAATTCTCAAATTATCAGCGCCCTGGTTGTTGATGTTTATTCCCGGTTTGCGATTAGCTTGGCAACATCGCAGTTGGAGTTGGGGCAAGTTAGTTTTAGTTTGGGCCAGTGTTTATTTCGCCGCTATTTCTATCATGAGTACCAAGTTGCCTTGGTATGTACTGCCTTTATATCCGGCTTTAGCATTAGCGGGAGGGGCACAACTGACAGAGTTTTGGACGGCCTATTCCCAAGGGTTTCCCCGATTAAAACCCCGGTTTATCCATGCCTTAACCGGGTGTTTTTGCAGCTTGGGCTTTGTCGCTTGGGGCGCTACTTTTTATCTGGCGATCGCTCAAAGACTGTCGAGTTGGATGATTCTTGCGGTGGTGGGATCGGTTGCGGTAACCTTAACCGTGGTGAGCCTTTTATTTCAACAACGCGATTATCAGTTTATTGGCATGTTGGCCTGGGGCTGTTATGTGTCGTTATTGCTATTGATGGCTTCTCCCATTTGGGTGTGGGAACTTGAAGAAGGATTTGCGGTTAAACCAGTTGCCCAAGTGTTAATTGCCCATACTCCTGTTCAACAACCGATTATGACTAATTATCCCCATGGTCGGCCTTCCCTCGATTTTTATAGCGATCGCCGCTTGATTCCGGCTAACTTTGACCAAATTCTAGAAACTTGGTCGAAATATCCCCAACCCTATCTTCTTTTAGACCAACAGGGATTACAGGAACTCGAAGCTCGGTTTCCCAACAGAGTCCAACGGTTAGGATCGGCAGAAGGGTGGACATTGGTAACCCAATCTTCAGCCTTTTCCGCTTCCGGTTCGAGTTCCAGCTTATGGATGTAGCGATCGCATCATCTGACTCCCTTCTTCTATCCAATGGGGGATCGGATTCTCTACCGGTTTTACCCGTTCAGTCGCAGCTAAAGCCAAACTAAACAGGACAATACTCACCATCACTGTAATCCAATAGGGGAGTTTCGCACTTCCACAGTCTCTGATCGCCCTCGCTAGGGGATGACTTTGGCGGCGCAATAATTGACTGGAAATAAAAGGTTTCAACATGAATGGATCGCGCACATAATGGCCACTCTTACTGACCACTAATCGTTGCTGACAATAGGGACAGATATAGAGTCCACTGTTCAACTGTTCTAAAGGTAAGACCTGAACTCGATGACAAATGGGACAGGTAGGCGAGTGACTCTCAAAATTAAATGTATCTGCATTCATTGCACTTAATGCGTTGAAAACCCTTTTCATTCTACCCCAGGCCTAGGGAGAAATCAGGTTAAGAATCCTTACTCTTTTGGGGACTTCTCCAGAATCAGTGTGTTCTGGTTTTTTTTCCTGCATTTCTCCCCTCCAGATCCCTTCACGGGCGTGGATTCAGGAGGTTAGATCACCCATCGATTGATCCGAAAGGGGGAGTCAAGGCTTAGTCTTCACCATTCTCTTCCGATCCGATTTGCTTGAGATGAATATGTTTGCGGCCTAAAGAAATTTCAAACTCATCACCCGGTTGCAGATCCATCTGCTTAGTATAGGCTGCCCCGATCAGTAAGTTACCATTCGATTGCACACTAATCCGATAGCTGGCGCTGCGTCCACCTCGCCCATTCGATGAGTTTTTCCCATCTAGCTCAATTCCTTCAGCGTCGATTAATGCATTGAGGAATTTCATCATATTCACCCGCTCTACCCCACCTTTAGTGGTGGTAGAGTAGCCACATTCTTTAGCTTTATCCTCTTTGCTCAGGTGGTCTAGCTCTTTAACCTTGTTAACTAACTCTTGACCGACTAGAGGTTTCATTTTCTCTGTTTTACTCATCACTTAACGGCTTAATTTAGAACTGTTTTCAGTTTAACTGATATTTGCCGAAAAAAAAAGTTGTTCTTTTCACCGGATAGTAACAATATATTACAACCCCTCGCACAAAAGTTGACCCATGTCAGAATAAAATCGTGACCTCAGACACCCTCATCCTAACTGAAGCATCGTTAGGGATTTCATCAAGATTGTAAGTCCCCCCATCCCACCCATAGATTGCCCCAAAGATGAAGTTGACAACCCGTGGACATTATAGTGTTAAGGCCCTGTTAGATTTAACCTTACAACCGGGATATGGCCCCTCATCTGTGCAAGCGATCGCCACTCGTCAACAGATCTCGGCGGCCTATTTAGAAAAACTGCTGATTCAACTGCGAGAAGCGGGTCTAGTTTATTCCCTTCGAGGGGCCCAAGGAGGCTACGGTTTAGCCCATCAACCGGCCCATATTTCTCTGGGGCAAATTCTCGAAGCCGTGGGAGAAACCTTACCGACACTGGCGGATTCTCCTCCCGATAACAATCAAGTGGAAGACTGGGTAACCTATAGCTTATGGAATCGCCTACATCAAAAACTCAAAGAATCGTTGTATACTATTTCCCTAGAAGACCTGTACTTCGATGCTCGCAGTTGGCAAGCCTCCCAAGGAGAAGCCAGTAATTTTGTCGTTTAGTGCAAAAACTTATGGTGTTCTTCTGGCCCCCGATCAGTTTAGCGATCGCCTCAATTCTGGATTTTCTGATCGGCGATCCTTGGCATTGGCCCCATCCTGTTCAACTAATGGGAAAATCGATCGCCCAAGGAAGTGAGCTTATTCTCAAATTTTGCCACTCTCCCCGAAGCCAACGATGGGCAGGAGTTGCCCTAGGTCTTACGGTTATAGGCATGGCTGCCCTAGTTAGTGATAGAATCATCTGGCTGGCTAACACTGTTCATCCCCTCCTAGGAATCAGTATCGAAAGTGTACTTTTAGCCAGTTGTTTTGCGGGCAGAAGTTTACACCATGCTGCCCTAGAGGTTCTCCATCCTCTACAAGCTGGGGATCTCGACAGTGCCCGTCAAAAGCTTAGTTTGTATGTGGGTCGAGACACCCAAACCCTGGATGAACCAGAAATTCTTCGAGCTGTCCTAGAAACCCTAGCTGAAAATGCTATTGACGGTGTGACAGCACCCCTCTTTTATGCTATTTTAGGCACTCTAATTCCCGGTTTAAGCCCTCTCCCTCTGGCCATGGGGTACAAAGCAGCCAGCACCTTAGATTCCATGATTGGCTATCGAGAACCCCCCTACTTATATATGGGTTGGTTTAGTGCCAAACTCGAAGACTTCCTCACCTGGCTTCCCTGTCGCTTAACGGTGATTACTCTGGGGCTATTATCTGGTCAATTAAAAAAAGTTTGGGCCCTATGTCAACGGGATGCAATCCATGACCCTAGTCCCAATTCTGGATGGAGTGAATGTGTCTATGCAGCCATTCTAGGAGTTCAATTAGGGGGAGTCAATACCTATAGAGGAACGATCAAAATTAAACCCCCTTTAGGCGATCCAATCCACCCCATTACCCCCGACTCTATCTGGCAAGCCTTAACCCTCACTCGCTCTTGTTTTTTGCTGTGGTTAGGGCTAGGGATTGCTCTGGGATTACTCTTTTAGGATCGCCCACTGGACTGGCTCTGAGCTAACTGGTTGCAGACCCTCGCTTTTTTCAGGTGGATCGACCATAATTAAAACATCTATTTTGGCGAACTGGCCTGAATAACGCCCTATCTGTCTGCGATCATGACCGCTCAAATTGTTGAAATTCTTGATGCTGACGAAATTCGTCGCACCTTAACTCGGTTAGCCTCCCAGATTATAGAAAAATCCGGGGAATTATCGCAAATTGTCCTCCTGGGTATCCATACCCGTGGAGTCCCTTTAGCCCATTTAATTGCCGAACAAATTACGCTGCTTGAACAAACCTCCGTTCCAGTTGGAGCCTTAGATGTTACCTTTTATCGGGATGATTTGGATCAAATTGGGGTGCGAACTCCAGCAAAAACGGAAATTCCCCTGGATTTGTCGGGCAAAACCGTAGTTTTAGTGGATGATGTGATCTACAAAGGGCGGACAATTCGAGCGGCCCTGAATGCGGTTAGTGATTATGGTAGACCCGCAGAAATTTGGCTGGTGGTGTTGGTGGACAGGGGTCATCGAGAATTACCGATTCATCCTGATTTTAGTGGGAAACAATTGCCGACCTCTAGGGAAGAAAATGTGAAAGTGTATTTAAAGGAAGTGGATGGCTATGATGCGGTAGAGTTAATTACTCGCAATACCAGTGGAGATGTTTCAGAGTAAAACTGGTAGTACCATAGGGGATGGACAACCGATCCTGGTGCTATGAATTCATACGATCGCCTACAACTATTGCTCTTGAGTGGGAAAGGGGGCGTGGGGAAAACCACCCTCTCCTGTGGGTTTGCTCGCTATTGGGGCCAACAGTTCCCCAACGAGAAGGTGTTACTGCTCTCGACCGATCCGGCCCATTCCTTGGGGGATGTCCTGCAATGTCGGGTTAGCGGCGATCGCCTTTCCCTCCCGGATCTGCCTAATCTAGAAGTCCAAGCCCTCGATGCAGCAGCTCTACTACAAGAATTTAAACAGCGCTACGGTGAAGTCTTACAACTGCTGGTGGAACGGGGCAGTTTTGCAGCAGCCGAAGATTTAACCCCCGTCTGGGATTTAAGTTGGCCGGGACTCGATGAATTAATGGGAATCTTAGAGATTCAGCGTCTGTTGCGCGAGCAAGAAGTAGACCGGGTAGTGGTGGATATGGCCCCCAGTGGCCATGCGCTGAATCTATTGGGGTTAATGGATTTTCTTGACCAGTTTTTAGAAGCCCTGGATCTGTTCCAGGAAAAGCACCGGGCTATCAGTGAAGCGTTTACCGGTCGCTATCAGGGCGATCGAGGAGATGAGTTTTTACAAGATATGAAGGCCGATCTGCAAACGGGACGGGCCCTATTGCAAGATCAAGAGCGCACCCGTTGCGTCGTGGTGGGGATCGCTGAAGCCATGAGTTTAGAAGAAACTCGGCGGTTTGTCACCTCTCTACAAGGGTTGCAGATTCCCTTGGGAGGGGTTTGGGTGAATCGGTTGGTAGCGGGATCGGAAGATTTATCCCCAGGGGATCGAGACCGCTATGCAGAGCAGCAGCAGATTCTCCCCCAATTTCAGGAACTGGTGGATAGTTTGCCCCTGTTGGGGATTGCCCAATGCGCCAGTCCTCCCTTGGGAAGTGAAGCCTTAGATCGGGTCATGGCCCAGATGTGCCCAGTGACGGTGCAGGATGGGGAAATTGCCTCCACTGAGGTCACTTGGCCCGATCGCATCCCACCGGGTTTACCCGATTTTATCGCCCAACAGCGCCGCTTAATCATCGTTGGCGGTAAAGGGGGAGTGGGGAAAACTACGGTAGCGGCGGCGATCGCCTGGGGAATGGCCCAAACCCACCCCAAACAGCAAGTCCGGGTGATTTCCATCGATCCGGCCCATTCCTTGGGGGATGCCTTTGGACAGCCTTTAGACCACGATCCCCAGGCGATCGATCTCCCCAACCTAACGGCCGCAGAAATCGATTCTCAAGTGCTTCTCAATCAATTTCGCGAGGACTATCTTTGGGAACTGGCTGAAATGATTAGCGGCGATTCTCCCACCCAGGAAAACCTAAAATTACTCTATGGCCCAGAAGCTTGGCGGAAACTCGTCTCCCTCTCCTTCCCTGGGATTGATGAAATTCTCGCCCTCTTAGCCGTCATGGAACTCTTGGAGAGTCAAGAGCAAGATTTAATCATCCTGGATACTGCACCCACCGGCCATTTACTGCGATTTCTAGAAATGCCCACAGCCTTAGCCGACTGGTTAGCCTGGGTGTTCAAATTATGGATTAAATATCAAGATGTTCTCGGACGTACCGAGTTTATGGGCGAACTCCGCACCCTGAGAAAACGGGTAGTTACAGCCCAGAAAAAACTAAAGGATGATCGGCATACTGAATTTATTGGGGTGGTACAGAATCAACCGGCGATTTTAGCGGAACACCATCGATTAAGTACATCGTTGAAGGATCTAGAGGTTAATCAAAACTATGTGGTTTGGAACTATAGTTGCGATCGTCATGACCAATTGGGTTTTGATAGCGAGCAAACTGTGATTCATCTTCCTCCCTTGCCTCGCTCTATTCAACCTCTTGTGCGGATTCAAGGAGCTGCACGATTACTGTTTGAATCGTTCTAGAAGAGGATTAGGAGAAAGCGGGGCTGAGGTTCAGGGTTTGAGCTTCATCAACTTGCTGATTGGCCAGAGACTTGAGATTCACCCAAACTTTGTAGCCTTGCTCAGAGCAAGTAATGCAGCTTCTGACGTTTTTTTCAGCCATGTCACAGGCATAGCCATAGGCTTGTAGACGTTTCTCTTGGCTGTAAGAACGGACGTAAGTATACATTTCATTTTGGTAAGACATCGCTTCCTGGACACCATCGTTCCAGTATTTGAAGGGTTTGACGAATTGTTCTTGGATGATGGAGGGTAAACTTACAGACATAATCGGCTCCTAAAAATTCCTTACTGGTGTGTTCCTCATGTTCATCATGATAGGAGGTGAATGTGAAAAACCTGTGAAAGTTAAGGTTCACATCCCTCTATAAACAGTTTACATAACTTTACGTTTTTTAGGAAAGGTTTATATAGGGCTTTTTTGGTATACCGAGATACAAAAAGCCTCATGAATCATCAGGATTCCTAACCAGAGAGTTAAAAAATTCCATTCAATCCTCAGACGTAAGGTTTAATGGAGCTAACATAGCGCACTAAAATTTCGAGACAATTGCCGATCGCCCCTAAATGGGCAATTTCATAGCCATGGGTATTCTGGGTGGGGAAACCCAAACAGGCTCCACGAGCCACATGGCCGAACTTCATGGCAATGGAGGCATCACTGCCAAACCCACTTAGAATCGCCCGTTGGATAGGAATTTGGGCCGCGTCAGCCGCCTGTTGTAACTCCTTATTTAAGCCCTCATCATAGAGGCCATAACTATCTTGGGAGAGCAAAACCGGAGCCACCCCATCGGCGATCGGATATTCTGGAGCTAAAGGGCAGATTTCCAGAGCAATCAAGGCTTCTAACCGATGGTGCTGGCTAAAATACAACGCTCCAATAGCTCCCACCTCTTCCTTAGCCGAAGCCACCAAATAGACATCCACAGGTGGCTCTTTCACCCGCTCGGCCAGACCTAAGAGAATAGCCACCGAAGCCTTATTATCCAACGTATAACTGGCAATATAATCATGCAACCGGATGGCCCGCTTGCGGTGTTTCCCCACCACCACACGAGTTCCCGGACGCACCCCAGCCTCTTGTAACTGCTCCTGAGTGAGCTTGGTTTCGATCCAAACCTTTTCCCACTCTACAGGTTTCGTTTCCTGCTGCACCTTTTGGGGAGACTCATGGGAAACATGGCGAGAGCCAAAACTGAGGATACCGGAAATTGTGCGGCGATCGCCCAAAATATCCACCACCCCCTCCCCATACACCCAAGGAAAGGAGCCTCCCAGCTTGCCCACCTCTAACCGTCCCTGGGATTGAACCCGCTTGACTATTGCGCCAATTTCATCCTTATGGGCCGTAATGGCGATCGCCCGACTCCCCTCTTGACCAGGAATTTTAGCAATCACATTATCGGCCCAATCCATCGTCACCTCCACCCCCAAGCGTTTAAACTCCGCCAACAGAAACTGATTCATTTCTCCCTCCACCCCACTTGGAGAATGGAGCATCACCAGATCTTCAATCCGCTTAAACCAGCTATCCCAGTTCATAAGAATCAACGTTCCCCCTACCTACACCCATTTTGAATTGTCAATTGATCTTACTCCTGTGCTTTCACTCCTGTTCTTTCACAAACCCACTATAGGCTTCCATACTGTGTTCGCTCAGATCCAAGCCCTCTTGTTCCTCCATGGGACTCACTCGTATCCCCACTGTAAAACTAAGGCTCAACCACAACAGCAAACTAAACGCAATCATGGCAAACCCAACGGCAAGCACCCCCAATAACTGATTGAGTAACTGAGAATACCCACCCCCTAAAAGCAAGCCTGCCAAGGGGCCCGCCGTTTCACCATACCAGGGATAAATATCGGGCCCCACACTAAACAAACCTAGTGCCAACGTTCCCCAGATCCCACAGACCAAATGGACAGAAATCGCCCCAACCGGATCATCAATGTGCCATTGTTCCAAATACACGACAGAAAAGACCACAATGATGCCAGAGATCGTACCAATGGCGATCGCGCTCCCCATATTGATATAAGCACAGGAGGCCGTAACAGCAACTAACCCAGCCAAAATCCCATTAATAATCATCGTCAGATCTGGCTTACCAAAATAGCGCCAAGACACCACCGTAGCCGTGACCCCACTAGCGGCCGCTGACATATTCGTAGTCAAAATAATATGGGTAATCGCTTCTGGATCAGCCGTTAACGTCGAACCCGGATTAAATCCAAACCATCCCAACCACAAAATCAGACACCCTAGGGTAGAAATCGCTAAATTATGGCCCGGAATAGCAGCAATTTGCCCATCTGGATATTTATCGATGCGCGGCCCCAATAAAACTGCCCCCATAAAAGCCCCCCATCCACCCACAGAATGAACAACGGTCGAGCCAGCAAAATCCCAAAAGCCCAGTTGGGCGAGCCATCCATCGCCCCAAATCCAATGACCAATGACGCTGTAAGCCAATCCTACTAAGCCCACGCTAAACAGAATAAAGGCAGCAAATTTAATCCGTTCGGCCACGGCTCCAGAGACAATCGTCGCGGCTGTACCCGCAAAGGCCAGTTGAAAGAAAAATTTAGCTTTCAGGGGAATAGCAGCCCAATCGAGGGAGCGATAGACCCCTTCATAGGCTTCTCCCACGGCGGGACTATTGTCAGGGCCAGTGAGGAAAAACCCTTGCAGTCCAATAAAGGGGTTGCCATCGCCAAACATCAAGGCAAAGCCAGTGGCCCAAAAGGCTAGAGAGGATAAGGCAAACACAATCAGATTTTTTGCTAAAATATTAACAGCACTTTTATGGCGGCAAAAGCCTGTTTCTAGCATGGCAAAGCCAGCATTCATAAAAAACACCAGCACTCCAGTAAAAATCACCCACAACGTATTGAGGATGATTTGCATTTGATCGGGGATGTCACTACTCAAACCACTTGGAGTCTGGGCTTGGGCGATCGCCTGCCATCCCAAAGGAATTAAAGCCGTCATCACTCCGAGACTTGCCCAAAACCAGAGTGAGTATTCCTTAATACTTATTTTCGAGTGAGTTTCCGGCTTGAAAACCTTTGGCTTCAATCGCGAATACTGTTTTTTCATCTCTTGAATATACGGATTTTGGGTAAACAATTTAAGTGTCATTGGAAACTTTGGCAAGGGCTGGACTCTTCGGATTTGGGGAAGTCCCAGGAGAAGAGTCCATCTAATCTTAATCATTTAAGCTTTAATTTTGCCTAGAAAATCCGATTCTTAAATGCATTAAATGATACAGAATCTTTGTACTGTTTTCTGTTATACCGATCTTGAGGAAAACTTTAAAAACAGCTAATCAAAAGATTAAGTTATAAACTTAGCTTATAGTTCTGAATTTGCACAATGTTACTCTAAATCAAGCGGTCTAATCCTTCTATGACTAATCCAAGAGCAACTGTCCTTTTATGCCAACCCTGCGACTTCCAACGGTGGGTATGGCAAAGAGTGTTAATCTCGCAAAACTTGGCAGTCATTCTGTCGGCATCAGTAGCCAACTTATCGGAGCAGCTACAGGAGATTAACTCTAGCCCTCAAACCCGGCCCCATGTGATTCTCATGGATCGACAAACGCCAGATTTAGATATCGAGCAATTTTGTCGTAGCTCTCTAGAGAACCCTGTCCCAGTGCCGGTGATTCTCCTAGAAAGCAGTGAGGCGGAAATTAACCATCAGCAACGACAAGCGGCGATCGCCTATGGAGCGATCGATATTCTCCCCCCCTTTGAAGCCGATACCCTAGCCCTAAAAGTGATTGCGGGTACTAAAAAAGTATTATCCGCTCTGGGAGGATTAGCGATTCACAATGATCCCTTGGTGTCTTGTCTACTGGAGTTAAAACAAGATCTCGAAAATGCCCAATCCTTATCAACGCCCTCCTTTGCCAACTCTCTAAATAATCATGAAGTTCTAGAGCATCCTGCTGATCCTTTTGCCCCATCCGAGATCAATGGAGATTCTCGTCCCCCTCTGCAACCTGTACCTTCTTTAAGTCAATCGGGAAAAAATGATGCAGAAAAAGCCCGTCACAAACGAGTGTATCGAGGCAGGGTTTATTAGACCATGAGGGTATGGAGAGAATGGGGAGACAGGGGGCGGTGGAGATGACCCGCACCTAGTGCAAATCTTAAACTTAA
This sequence comes from Roseofilum capinflatum BLCC-M114, assembly GCF_030068505.1. Taxonomy (NCBI): domain Bacteria; kingdom Bacillati; phylum Cyanobacteriota; class Cyanophyceae; order Desertifilales; family Desertifilaceae; genus Roseofilum; species Roseofilum capinflatum. Next base: position 41,442 of record NZ_JAQOSO010000109.1, on the reverse strand, counting down.
TGAAACTCAATCTATATTGGTGTGATTCTGGATTACAAAGAGGGGATAGACCTTTACTTAAGATCGCCTCCATAGCATGTCACAACCAACCATTGAATCGATCCTCAAAGAAAAACGTCAATTTCACCCCTCAGCAGAATTTGCCCAAAATGCCCAGATTAAAAGCCTGGAAGAGTATCAGCAGCTCTGTGAAAAAGCCAAAGCTGACCCCCAAGGGTTTTGGGCTGAACTGGCCGAGCAAGAATTAGACTGGTTTGAGAAGTGGGATCAAGTCCTGGACTGGCAACCTCCCTTTGCCCAGTGGTTTGTGGGGGGGAAAATTAATATTTCTTATAATTGTCTCGATCGCCACCTCAAGACCTGGCGCAAAAATAAAGCGGCTCTAATCTGGGAAGGAGAACCGGGAGACTCCCGCACCCTCACCTACGCCCAACTGCATCGGGAAGTCTGCCAAATGGCCAATGTGCTGAAACAGTTAGGGGTGCAAAAAGGCGATCGCGTCGGCATCTATATGCCCATGATCCCCGAAGCGGCGATCGCCCTCTTAGCCTGCGCCCGCATTGGCGCACCCCATACCGTCATTTTTGGCGGCTTTAGTGCGGAAGCCCTGAAAGACCGTCTTGTGGATGCAGAAGCCAAACTCGTCATTACTGCTGATGGAGGCTGGCGTAAAGATAATATTGTCCCTCTCAAGCCCCAGGTGGATAAGGCGATCGCCGATAACGCCGTCCCTTCTGTCGATAACGTCCTCGTCGTCCAGCGCACCAACCAACAGGTACACATGGAACCCGGCCGGGATCACTGGTGGCACGACCTACAAGCCGGAGTTTCCGCCCACTGTCCCGCCGAACCCATGGACAGCGAAGACATGCTCTTCATCCTCTACACCTCCGGAACCACCGGCAAACCCAAAGGAGTCGTTCACACCACCGGCGGTTATAACCTCTACACCCACATGACCCTCAAATGGGCCTTTGACCTGCAAGAAACCGACGTTTACTGGTGTACCGCTGATGTGGGCTGGATTACTGGCCACAGTTATATTGTCTATGGCCCCCTCTCCAATGGAGCCACCACCGTCATGTACGAAGGGGCCCCCCGTGCCTCGAACCCTGGTTGTTTGTGGGATGTAGTGGAAAAATACGGCGTAACCATCTTCTATACCGCGCCTACTGCTATTCGCGCCTTCATCAAACTGGGAGAACATCACCCCAACGCCCGCGACCTCTCCTCCCTGCGGATTTTAGGCACAGTGGGCGAACCCATTAACCCAGAAGCTTGGATGTGGTATCACCGCATTATCGGCCATGAAAAATGCCCTATTGTTGATACCTGGTGGCAAACGGAAACCGGCGGGTTTATGCTCACTCCCTTACCCGGAGCCATTCCCACCAAACCCGGTTCAGCCACCCTACCCTTCCCTGGCATTTTGGCCGATATCGTAGACCTAGAAGGCAATCCAGTAGAGGATAATCAGGGGGGCTATTTGGTGGTACGCCATCCTTGGCCGAGTATGATGCGGACGGTTTACGGCGATCCCGATCGCTTCCGGCGCACCTATTGGGAACATATACCCCCCAAAGATGGCCAATATCTCTACTTTGCCGGTGATGGAGCGCGTAAGGATGAAGATGGCTATTACTGGGTGATGGGCCGGGTTGATGATGTGGTGAATGTTTCCGGTCACCGGTTAGGAACCATGGAAATTGAATCGGCACTGGTTTCCCATCCCTCCGTTGCTGAGGCGGCTGTAGTCGGTAAACCCGATGAACTCAAAGGGGAAGAAATTGTTGCCTTTGTCACCCTAGAAGGAACCTATAGTGGTTCAGAAGCGCTAGAAAAAGAGTTAAAGCAGCATGTGGTGGCTGAAATTGGGGCCCTAGCTCGTCCCAGTGAGATCCGCTTTACGGATGCTCTGCCGAAAACGCGATCGGGTAAGATTATGCGTCGCTTACTGCGCTCCCTAGCGGGAGGTCAAGAAATTGCCGGGGATACTTCGACCTTAGAAGACCGTAGTGTACTCGACAAATTGCGCGAAGATAGTTAATCAAGCAAGGCGGGTTATCTCCAATGGGGGAACCCGCCCCGACACAATCATTTTTAATCTTGAATTGATATGCGTGTGGTGTTATGTGGATACTATGGCCAGGGAAATGCTGGAGATGAAGCCCTGTTGGTGACTCTATTGCAGATGTTACCGGAAACGGTGACTCCGGTCGTGTTGTCAGCCAACTGCGAGGAAACACAGCAACAGTATGGGGTGGAAACCTGCAATAATGCTACGCATCGCTGGCGCGATCGCACTTCGATCGCCGATCTCTGGCGCACCTTAGCCTCTGCGGATGGGTTTATCTGGGGAGGAGGAAGTTTAATACAAGATGTGACCAGTTGGCGATCGCCCCTTTATTATTTTGCCCTCATGGCCCTAGCGCAACGGATGGGGAAAGTGACCCTGGCTTGGGGACAAGGGATCGGCCCCTTAAATTCTGCTCTGACTCGCCAACTGGCGCGATCGCTCTTTGGTGGATGTACGGCAGTTAGTGTGCGCGATCGCCAGTCGGCGCAACTCTTAACAGATTGGAAAATTCCTCATATCCTGGCTCCCGATCCAGTTTGGGCCTTAGACCCTCTCCCTGTTCAAAGTCTAGATCATTTACCCCATCCGAGAATTGCCGTAGTGTTGCGTCCCCATCCCCAACTGACAGCAGATCGGCTGCAAATCCTGACCCAAGCCTTAATTGAGCTACAACGGGGCACCCAAAGTCATCTCCTCTTATTACCCTTCCAGCCCAAAAGCGATTTAGACCTGGCCCAAAGAGTCCATGAAGCGCTTCCCCAGGTCAGTGAAATTTGGATGGGCGATCGCCCAGAACAGTATAAAAGTATCTTTAGTCAAGTCCAAATGGCGATCGCCATGCGACTCCACGGTTTAATCATGGCCGCTTCCATGGGGTGTCCTTGCTTTGCCCTCAGTTACGATCCCAAGGTCACCCAACTGATGGAACAGTTTAATCTTCCCGGCTGGGAACTCGATCGGCTCCCAGAAGACCCCAGCCAAATTAGCCAAACTTGGATCGACTTCTACAAACATCGACAACCCCTAACCCCTGCACACCTTGAAGAGATTCGGGGGCAAACGATGCAACATCAACAGATGCTACATCGTTATCTCATCACCCGTTAGCGTTTACCGCTTTCGGACTCTTCCGATAAGGTCTCTGGTTCCGTCGGCTCATCTGCTTGATCTTCGGTCGTCCCATTAGTGCTGTGGCCATTCTTGGCCATGGGTTTTTTCAATAAACCAGACAAACTTCCCAGCGCTCCTAAACCTCCTGAACCTCCGGTCGGTTTTTGCGGTTTTTCACCCTTGAGTAAACGGGCTTCTAGGGTTTTGACGGCAATATACAAGTTGGGTGTAATCACCAAACTGAGAATGGTTCCCACCAGCATTCCCCCAAAAATAGCGGTTCCCAAAGACCAACGACTGCTCGACCCTGCACCAGAGGCTGTTACCAGAGGCCAAAAGCCCACTAGGGTAGAAAAGGCGGTCATTTGAATGGGACGGAAACGCTGCTCGGCGGCTTGGGTAGCAGCTTTGGTGAAGTCTAGACCCTTTTCATGGAGTTGGTTGGCAAACTCGACGATCAGAATGGAGTTTTTGGAGGCTAACCCGATCAGCATGACCAGGGCAACTTGGCAGTACACATCGTTGGTGACGATGGGCCAAAGGCCTCCCGCTTGCACCACATTGGCGCGGAACCAAATGGCAGAGAGGGCCCCTAACACAGAGAGAGGAACCGACAGCATGATAATGGTGGGGTCAATGTAGCTCTCATACTGAGCAGCTAAGACCAGGAATACCATGATAAAGCCGAGACCGAAGATGATGGGGGCGCTGCCTCCAGAGGCTTTTTCTTCTAGGGCGGTTCCTTGCCAGGAGTAGCCAAAACCGGGGTCTAGGACTTCGCTGGCGGCTTGTTCCATGGCGGCGATCGCCTGTCCAGAACTATAGCCACGAGCTGGGTTACCTTGAATTTTAATCGACCGGAAGACATTAAAGTGTTGAATAATCTCCGGGCCGGTAAACTCGGTGAGCTTAATTAAACTCCCCAAGGGAACCATTGTGCCGTCCCTAGATCGCACATAAAGCTGATTAATATCTTCGGGATCGGAGCGATATTGAGCATCGGCTTGCACATAAACCCGATATTGGCGCTGTCCGAGGACAAAATCATTAACGTAACTCGATCCCAGATAGGTGGCGAGGGTAGCAAAGACTTCATTGACATCTACATTTAGGGCTTTAGCGCGATCGCGCAATACCTCGACTCTTTTTTGGGCTTTATCGGCCGTAAACTGGGTATATGCACCAGCAACCGCCGGATACTCATCTGAGTTGACTGCCCCAATTAAACGGTTGGCATTATTGAGCAGGTCTTGAATTGTTGCATTACCGGTGCGGTCTTGTAGTTGGAACTCAAAGCCCCCGGTATTCCCCATCCCTTGGACTGGAGGGGCATTGACCGCCAAGGCAAACACTTCGGGAATCGTGCCTAAAGAGCGATTAACCTTTTGCAAAACGCCATACACTGACTGCTCGGCGGTGGGTCGCTCATCCCAAGATTTTAAGTTGACAAAGAAGATCCCTTTACTGGGGTCTTGACCATCAAAGCTATAACCGGCTGCGCCAAAGGTATGCTCGACTTCAGGCACAGAACGGATTTTTTCCTCGACTTTTTTGGCCACTCCGGCGGTATAGTCTAGGGATACGCCATCGGGAGCTTGATAAATGACCAGAAAATAGCCTTGGTCTTCTTCGGGCACAAAGCCACTGGGAACGGTGTTATACATCCAAACGGTGGCCACTAAACCAAGAACAAATACGCCGATGACTAGGGCATTGATGCGGGTGAGAAATTCAATCAAATTCCCATAGCGAGCCTGCACCCAACCAAACCCTCGGTTAAATTGGTTGAATAGCCAAGCCAGGGGCCCATGGGGTTCTTCTTTGCGCCGCAAGAGCAAGGCGGACATGGTGGGGGAGAAGGTGAGGGCGTTAAAGGTGGAGCAGGCGACGGCAAAGGCGATGGTGAGGGCGAATTGTTTGTAGATAATGCCCGTGGTTCCAGGGAAGAAGGAGACGGGGATAAATACGGCCATGAGTACGGCTGAGGTGGCGATCGTTGCGCCGGTGAGTTCTTCCATGGCATCGAGGGCGGCTTGTCTGGCTTGCATTCCCTCTTCTATTTTGCTCGATACCGCTTCTACAATTACGATCGCATCATCCACCACTAAACCGGAAGCCAGGGTGAAGGCGAACAGGGTGAGGGTATTGATTTCAAAGCCCGCAAACATTAAACCCGCAGCCGCCCCAATTAAGGCAACGGGAATGGCGATCGCCGGAACCAGAGTTGAGCGCCAGTCCTGGAGAAACACAAACAGAATCAGGATCACCAAACCGATCGCCTGGAAGAGGGTGATGACCACTTCTTCCAAAGACTTATTAATAAATGTCGTCGTATCATAAGCAACGACCATATTCATGCCTGGAGGGAAGTCTGCCGATAATCTTTGCATCTCTGACTTCACAGCTTGAGCGGTTTCCAAAGCATTTGATCCCGGCAACTGATAGATGGCAATCCCCACCCCTGGATCAGTATTTAAGAGTACATTTACCGTATAATCCTGTGCCCCTAATTCCACTTGCGCCACATCTTTAAGCTTGACTAAAGTTCCCCCAGAGCCAACCTTGACCACCAGTTCTTCAAATTCGCTAACATCAGCAAATCGACCAGTGGCTTGCAGGGGAATTTCAAACAGTTGTCCCTCTGGGGCTGGGGCTTGACCTATTTTCCCGGCTCCCACTTGCAGGTTTTGTTCTCTCAGAGCATTGACCACATCTGAAGCTGCCAGTCCCCGTGCTGCCATTTTATTGGGGTCGAGCCAAATTCGCATGGCATATTTGCGATCGCCCAATAGTGTGGCTTGTCCTACCCCTGGAAGTCGTTTAAGTTGGTCGAGAATATTGAGATCGATATAGTTACTCATAAAGATCTCATCGTAAAAATAATCTCCCGACTCATCGCGATCGGAGGAAAATCCCAGCACCAAAAGAATATTGGGTGAAGCTTTATCCGTTTTCACCCCGGTTTGCTTCACTTCTGCGGGGAGTTGGGGTTCAGCCACAGCAACCCGGTTTTGCACATTCACCTGAGCAATATCCCGGTCTACTTCTTGGGGAAAGGCCACCCGAATGGAGGTCAACCCCCCATTATTGGTGTTGGAGTACATATATTTCATATTCTCCACCCCATTAATTTCTCGCTCTATAATGGTAGTGGTAGTCGTTTCCGCCGTTTGCACATCTGCGCCAGTATAACTGGCAGTCACCTGTACCTCCGTATTCGCCAACTGGGGCAATTGGGAAATCGGCAGTAAAGGCAAACAAATGCCCCCCACCAGGACGATGAGGATGGAGCAAACGGTGGTTAAGACAGGTCGCTTGATGAAGTTGTCAGCAATACTTAGGAGCATGGGTCATTTTGGGGAATAGGGAATGGGGAATAGGGAATGGGGAATGTTGCATATCAAGTCCGGTTATTCATGTCCACGAAGCGGAAACCCCACAATTCAAAGTCTAGGGAGCGAGACGCTCCCACTCCAGTAATATCAAGGGATTCCAGGAGTGCGGGCATCTTGCCCGCTTGTTTTTTCCCATTCACCGGACTTGATATGATTTGTAATCATAGCGGTTTAATCGGACTTGATATAACAGGTTTAGGGTAACCCGACTTCATTAAAAAATCGCTCGTAAATGCCTTCAGTTTATCTTAAGGCTGGATTTTCACAAGAGAAGCCTGTTACATTGCTTAAGATTTCTGGCTTAAGATTGTTCCGCAGAATTGGGCAAGGTGCTGGCATCGACCACGGCAGCCCCATCGAAGAGTTTAACCACCCCTTCGGTGACGATGGTTTCTCCTCCTTGTAAGCCCTCTTGAACGACAAAGTTTTGCCCGGTGATACTGCCTAGGGTGACGGGGGTTTGGGTCGCGACTTGTTGCCCTTCTGATTCATTGACCACAAATACAAAGGCTTGGCCCCCAATGCGCTTGATAGCAGTGGTGGGAATGGTTAAGCTGGGTCGATCTTCCCAAACGACTTTGGCTTTGACCAATTGATCGGTTCGGAGTTGGTTTTGGGCGTTGGCATAGATGCCTTTAATGGTAATGGTTTGGGTATTGGGATCGGTTTGGGGGGAAATGAAGGAGACGGGAATGGTGGTAATGGGTTGATTATCTTGGGTTTTGAGTTCGATTTTTGTGCCAATACGGACTTGGGCCAACCGGTCAATGGGAATTTGAATCAGCACTTCTAAGGGTTGGGATTGGCTGACGGTGGCTAGAAGGGTTTGGCTATCGACAAAATCCCCGACTTTGATGGGGACGTTGCCCACGGTTCCGGAAAAGGGCGCGTTAATTTCATAGAATCCTAACCGGGCTTCTGCTTCGGCGGCTTGTTGCCGGGTGCGTTGCAGGTCTTGTTCGGCACGGGCAATTTCGGCCCTAGCTCCGGCGATGACTTGATCTTGGGCGGCGAGTTGGGCATCGACGGAGGCAATGAGGCGATCGTAGGCTCGGCGGGTACTCTCGACTTGAGATTGAGCGGCTTCGATCACTTTTTCTTGGTTTTTGACATCGGCTTGGGCTTGCAGATAGGAGCGTTTGGTTTGATCGGCGGTTTCTTGGGAAACGGCTCCATCGGCAGCGAGGGCTTGGTAGCGCTCATTTTCTAGGGTTTGATAGTCGAGTTGGGCTTGCCTGCGAGTGAGTTCGGCTTCTTGGGAGAGGAGGGTGGATTTGGCGTTTTCCCAGTTGGCGCGGGCGGAGTTGAGGTCTTTTTCGGCGGCAATGCGGGCCCGTTCGGCGATCGCCGATTGCAGATTACTTTTGGCGGTCTCTACGGCGGCTGTTGCCGATCCGACTTGCGCCAGTTGGGAATTCACGGCAGCCTGTTGTTCAATGGGATCGATGACAAACATTCGTTGTCCGGCGGTGACGCGATCGCCTAACTCCACATAGCGCTCTAAAATATTTCCACTCACCCTAGGGCGCACATTGGCTATTTCCCTTGACACTAAGGCCACATTATATTCTGTGCCATCGCTGACCCGCCCCGATTCCACCTCTCCAAAAGCGACGGGAACCGCCGGACGAGCGGTTGCTGTTGCCTGTACTTGCTCTTTGCCACAAGAGGCTAACACCATGGCACTGGCAATCAGGGGAAGAATCTTAAAAGTATTATGAATCGGATGATTATTCATGGCAGGGGTCATGCTAGAGCCTTATTTTAACGCCAACTATTTTAGCCTCTGCCTGCTCAAGAGGCCCCATTGCTTAAAGATAATTTGGTAATGTATGATATAGCCCTTCGCGCTAGGCAAGAGGCAAGAGGTATCAAATATATGCATAGAATAAGGGAGGAGGATCGTCTTCTATTTTAACCGGTCAGGCTAGTTTTTAATTGCATCCTGGGTTTGTAATTTTCTTTGTCGAGACCTTTGTTTTAACTGTTGCAAACCCTGCTGCAAATCCGGAATAGACTGAGTTTCGATGCCGCCATAGCGCCATTTCACATAGGCTTGGGGAATCTCGTCAATTACTTGCGCTGCTTCTGAGCCATACTTGCCGCGCAAACTGTGGGCATATTCTTGGGGGGTTTGGGCGGGATGTTTGGGATAACCGGCTTCTCTGAGAATGCCTAAGTATTCTTGATAAATGCGCTCCATGGGATGGAGTTTGGAGAGCCATCTTTGTCGCCGCCATTGTTGCCATTGTTTGAATAAAACCCAGACAGCAAAGGAGAGGGCGATCGCTAAAATTGCGCCAATAAAGAATCCTGTCCAACCATTAGAAATCAGTTGCCAGAGGCGAATCAGGGATCTGACTAAAACGGTCATAATAAACGCCCCGATCGCCGTAAATGCATTTTTCACCGGAGAGGGTAACCAACCCGCCACCCAGTTCCAAAACTGGCGCAGGACACTAAAGCTCTGATAGTCAGCAATAGAGGGGGGAATCAGGGGATGGCCGGGGATGGGGTCAAAGGCAAACCAGCCATACTCTGGAAAATAGACTTCGGTGAGGCCAAAGGCATCGGTATTGCGAACCACATACAGTCCGGTAAAGGGATTAAATTCCCCTGGCCCAAAGCCGACGGCTAGACGGGCAGGAATGCCGATCGCTCTTAACATAACCGTTAAGGTGGTGGAAAAGTGATCGGGATAGCCCCCTTGATACTTAAATAAAAAGGCTTCTACCAGGTCTTCACTCTCATCAAAAAAGGGGAGTTGTGGCTGTAGACTATAGCGTTGTTTCAGATATTGAGCCAGATAGAGGGATTTTTCGTAGGGATCGGTTAAGGGATTTTCTGAAGTCGCTAAGGCTTCCTCAGTTTTCTGACGGATGCGATCGGCAATTTCTGGGGGAATTTGCAGATACAGGTCGCGAATCTCTTGAGAATAGTCGGTTGAAGCTTCCCGCAGGATAGAGCGATCGCGATAGGGAACCTCGGAAATGACCGTATAAGTTAAGCCTTCCCGTAGGTTTAGGGGCGATCGCAACCCTCCATGTTTATCCATCCCTACTTCCCGCGTGGGAAAATACAGATCCTCAGCTTGATACAAGGCGGGAATTAAGTTGGGTAAACGTTCAACCACTGTATAGGTTTGCACTATTTCCCGACTTCTAGCTAGAGAGTGACTACGAGGGAGATCGAACTTATACGACCAACCCGGACGTTCCACCAATGCCGTATCCTCTTGGCGAATTTCCCATCCTTGGCCTGTGTAGTGATCAAACCCTAGAACTCGCCAAAACCCTTCGGCCTGAGAGCGAACCCGCAACATCACCTGGGGAGTCAGTTCACCTCGCAAATTCTGGTTAATTTGGCTATTAAATCCATAGTAAAAGGTCTCATCCATCTGACCCGCTCCTTCCCTAGGAGCATCTCCCCCTTCCCCTGCACCCTCACCTTCTCCGTCTTCGGCAGTTTCTGGGTTGGTAATGGTTCCCGGTAGTCCCTGAAAGCTTTGGTCTTCTTCTTCCATCATCGGAGGAGCGCTAACGGGGAAATTGCGGAATTGATAGCCCGGAACTCTAGGGAAAGCGGCAAACAGGGCCATCCCTAATCCCAGAATTACTAACAGCATCAAGCCCAGTTGTTTGGGGGCCAGTTCAGGTGCTAAGGAGAGCCGGTTATCTGAAGAGGATCTGCGCTTTCGAGTCCAGGTTAGGGGCGATAATCCGAGGCGTGAGCGATAATCTAAGACTAGGGTGGGAAGGGCGATCGCCAGAAACACAAATAATAGGGGAGAAAAGGCTAGGGTTTGGCTCAGAGTGGCAGCCACACCAATTAAAATTAGCCCAATAATCATGGAATAGCCCAAGTCTTTGCGGCGCGGTAGATCGAAACTATGTAAGACTTGGAGATGAACCAGCAGTTCAGCCAGAACCAAGCGGGTATCATTGAGCTGGGTAAACAGGTTTCCGAAGAAGACAAATAGGGCAATTAACATGCCAATGGCGATCGCAAATTTCGTGACTACATTGCGATCTCTGCGTCGATACCAACTCCACAGGGCCCCGATCATCCCCACAGGAACGGCCCACAGACTCATTTGGGTTCCGGCGGCCACATCGGTGGCCATAATTCCCACACTGACTAAAGCTTGAACCAATATTCTTAAGAACATGGATTCTTCAGCCACGGGTTTAGGAAGACGCTCTAAACGTTTCCACAGATCGGATAAGAAGGGCAGGTTTGCTCTCTGGCGCGTCCCTGATGAGTTTGCCATAGTCTATTTCTGGTTACGCTTGCTCAAAAAAGCTCACTTTAAGCTAAAAGCTAGTGTAACAAGATTTTTTTGTTCTTGTATCCGAGCTGGAGCTAAGAAGCTCTAGGGGCTGGGTTGAATGGCAAACATCAAGGGTGCTTCGGGATTATTTTCTAGCTCAATAATTAAGCTATAGGGGCCATTTGCTATCACATCAAATAAGTCTACACTCACATATCCTGGAGCATTGCGTTTGGCGATCGCCTGTCCACCCTCACCCTGGATCTGCACACTTCCGGCACAAGGAAGCAGGGCTTCTACTTGCAGTTGCGACCCCTTTTCACCTTGAGTATAATTTGCCCAAACTCTCAGTAATCCTACTTCAGTTTCCCATTCCCGTTCAGTTGGGGCTTGATTGACCACGGGAGCTAAGGTGAGGGTTTCGAGAATTTTTTGGGCCGCTAATAGAGAAAGCCGCATTTTTTGCGAGGGTTGAGCTTCCTCATACACCAAGGGAGAACGAGATTCAGTCGGGTTAGAATTGGGGTCACGATAGACGAACAATAACCGACTGGTAATCTGATTCAAGGCCAGAAAGTCATTGGGAAATAAATTTTCTACCGCTTGCACCAGTTTAGCTGGCTCTTGTAGGGTAGACTGGGCAACCTGTTGACAGCGATCGAGTAATTGGGCAAGTAAAGACTCAGGAAATTCTACTGGAACAGGAAGATTCAATTGTTTGAGCTGTAGCATCCAAGGTTGAGAAAGGACAGGAGGAGAGGAAATTGCCTCACAGGGGTCATCCTCATAGTCCATAATCGTGGTCTCCCAAGGAAATAAGGGAAGATTGGATTGCATTTCAGCTTGAATGCGTCGCTTTAATAAAGCCTGGAAACGATCTTGCACGGCGGGTATCTCTCCTATCTCTAAAGGTTGGCCCTGGGAACTTAAATGGGGGGGATAGATGCCATCAATATCTTCGGACTCCAAAGGATCGAGTTCCTCCCCATCCCCAGATGATTCATCGGATTGAGCCATCCATCGGGATGAATGTTCATTGGGGCTGGGGTTAGATATCCCTTCTTCTGAATCTGGAGAAGAGTCATCCACTGGAGGATTGAGGAGCCAACTAAACAGGGCTTCAATTTTGGCTTCTGGGTCTCTATTCATGGCAAATTGTGAATTCTCCGGATTAATTTAAGCATTGCGGATCGCCCAAGCTTGCGCTAGGATCTTTATCCATCGTTTTTGCACTTGAGTTAGTGTACATTCGAGTCGATCGGCGATCGCTTCATCATTAAAGTTATTTTGTCTCAAATTTAAATGTTGCTGCTGCTCTTCCGAGAGCTGCTTGGTAAACGTTTCCCACTCTTGGGGCATTAAGCCTAAATTTTGTTCTAAGCCCGCTTCTAACCATTCATGCACTAATTCCCAATGGGGGCCAAGGGCAAACCGTTCTAAGTGATACTTGAACCGTTGTTGCAGATAATCCCGTTCCCTAGGGGTAATCTCTAAAATCCATTCAATTTGTGAGGTGGCTAAATCGAGTAAACGGAAGACAAAATAATCTGCACACTGTTGTTGCCCTCGTTCTTCTAGATACGCTAAAAGCATTTGGGTTACTTTTTCGGTAATCTCATCGGCTTCCGGGATTGGCTCCTGATTACTGATGGCCTTGCGGACTTGGGAGAGTCCGGGACTGGGCCGTTCAGACTCTGAGTCCGCACTTCCCCCTTCTGAGGCACTTTCAATGTCTACTAAATCTTCTGGAGGTTGTTGTTGAGAAAAGGTTTGCGCTCGTAAAATAATCAGTTGTTGCGAGCGGTTGCCTCTCAGACGAATGCGGCGTTTGGCATAGCGCTCGGCAAAGGCCATAAATTCGCCAATTTCTAATCGGGTTTTGGGATGATAGCTAAAGGGTAGTTCAGTCTCTCGGCGGAAGGCATTGAAGGATTCGAGGTAAAAGGCTTGTAAAAAATCCTCAATTAAAGTGGTGCGGGCCGCATAACTGGCTGACCGATAAGATGGATTAATATAGCCATAGACGATCGCCGCTAAGGTGCTATGGAGATCTCGGCGACCTTTAACCGAACCTTGCTGGTAATAGTGTAAACATTGCTTGAGGCGCAGTTGAGCCAGCTTTTTCGCCCACTCTTCTATTTCCCCGGATGCTTGAATCCGTTGACTCTCGATGCAAATGCGGGTCACTTCTCCAGCGATGCGATGGGCGACTTGCCGACAGTTGCGCTCTCCCGCTTGGGTTGACTTTTGGAGTTGCTCCCATAGGAGTTCAAAGATAGTTGTATAAATCTGCTCCACAAGTTCCTTTATCCCCCCTAACCAGAGTGATTTGCTTAGATGAAGGTAACATAGCTTGGGTTGAAGTGTTGTGAGAATAGGTTGAAGAGTTTGAGATTTGGTTAATTCTGGTCTTTTTGCTCTTTCGATCGGCTAGACTGGGAATCTAGACTAAAGACACGATGCTACCCAAGCTCAACCTATGGATTTAGATGACCAGATTCAAGCCTTAATCGATCAAGCCCCTCAAGATGGTACAACACCCCAGATCATAGCGGCGATCGCTCCTGCCCTGAAAGCCTTAGCCCAACAACTTCAACATTCTCAATATTATATTTTGCAATCGGTCAACCAGGAGTGGGTGTTCACCACCCTAAGCAATAATGAGGAACCGGGATTCACCAAGAAGGTGATTTATGCCTTTCCCTCCCTCAAAGATGCGGCTCAGTCTCCTTCAGCTAAAGACGAGCCTAACTTGATGGCTGTCCCGATCGCCATTACTGCCCTTCTGTTTCAAATAGTGACCTTGCCGATTGATAGTTTAGTTTTCTTTGAAACTCCAGGCAATTTGCAAGCTGCTGTAGAAGTGCGCTCTGAAGATGTGAAAAATTTAATTCAGTCTTATTTGGCTCAACTCTCTTCGGGTTCAGCTCCCCCCATGTCTAATATTCCTCCCAATATGGCTTGAATTGGAGGTAATGGGTAATGGGTTATGGGTCATGGGTAATCGCTCATTCCCCTATCTCCCCATCCCCCTATCCTCTCACTTCTGAAAGACATCTAATATAAACGACGCAGTACATAGTCCGTCAAGTTGATTAGCGTTTCGTAAGATTCGGTTTTTGGCAGATCGACTAAACCTTGACGCGCTCGGCGAGCATGTTCGGCTGCCAGTTCGCGAGAACGAGGTAATCCTTCAGAGTGATTAATCCAATCTAATGCTTGGTCTAAATCTCCCGGTTCCTTAAATTCTCGCTCAATCAGGGCTTCTAAACCGGGCTGTTCTTCTAGGGCATATAATACGGGAGCTGTGAGATTGCCACTTTTCAAATCTGATGCTGCGGGTTTCCCCAAGGCTTCGTCAGAACCGGTAAAATCGAGAATATCATCCACAATTTGAAAGGCTAATCCTAAATTGCGCCCATACAGATAGAGATTTTGGGCCATCTCTTCAGACACATTGCTCAAAACTCCGGCTGCTTTTGCACTATTGGCGATCAGCGATGCGGTTTTGTAATAACTTTTTTCTAAATAGTCTTCCAGGGATAACGTGGTGTCGAATCGTCTTAGTCCTTGTTGGATTTCTCCTTCTGCTAAGTCCATAATCACTTCTGAGAGAAGCTTGACGACGGCAAGATTATCTAAGTTGGCCAGATACCAGGAGGATTGGGCAAAGAGGAAATCTCCAGCTAAGACGGCAATGCGGTTGCCAAAGCTGCTGTGAACCGTGGGAAGACCCCGGCGCAGATCGGATTCATCGACGACATCATCATGGACGAGGCTGGCGGTATGGATCATTTCGGTGATTTCCGCTAAACGCCGATGGCGATCGGTGATGTCTTCGTTGGTCGTGGTTGCCCTAGAGATTAATAGGACAATTGCGGGTCTCAGTCGTTTCCCCCCTGCTCCAAAGAGGTACTCGGCGGCTGCAAACAGGATCGGATGACGCGCACTAACCAACTGTTTCAAGTTTTCCGTTAGCAGATGTACATCTGCTTCAACTGGATGGAATAAGGAGGTCGTTGAGGTCATGAATTAAGCTGACTCTGCCGTTAGTTACGAAACTTTACATATTTATTCTAATACCATGTTGTCGTTTGTCAGGGAATTGGAATCGAGACCCTTCTACCGATACGGGTTGCCGAGCGAAAGAGACCATAGGGACGCTCTATGGAGCCGATAAGGGGCAAGTTTACCGATTTTGGGATTTTTTTCAAAATTTGGCACTATTCCCTCAGCAAATTGAAACTTTTGTGTTAGATTGAATAATAAGGATTTCAAATCACTCAGGAACCCAACTGGAAAACTGCAAAGTCGTACAAGTCAGGTCTGATACAAGTTAACCTCAATCAAGTCTTGTTGGTGGAAGGATTCTGTTTTGGTAAGGCTTTTAAGTCTTACCCTAAACTCTTGTAGAGTTAAGTGTCTTTCCGAGTCTATTTCGATCGAGGAGTTATCAGAACTTGGGCTGTCGTTTGTATATTTTTTAGGTGTGCCAGGACAATTTGTTCCTCTTGATATAGCCCATATATTTCAGAGTACGAAGAGTCTTTGGTAAAGCAGTTGAAAGCGATCAAGTGGACTGGTTTAAGTCTATCTCCAGAGTCAGACTGGCCGCTGGCTTAACTGGAGGTTACCTCAGCTTTGAAATCCTTGTACTTGTTCCTTTTCCGCTACTTAATATTGATGCCCTATGTACACTGGTTTGCCCCTCATCATCGTTGCTTTAGCTGCTATGTATCTAATGTCTGTGTATGTGCTGTTGACGTTTGCCAAACGCACTGCCGGATTGTCGAGATCTCGTAGTAGCGCTCGTTAGATTAGTTTGAGATCCCCTTTCACTGCCGATTGGAAGTTGATAGGGGAGTTGACGGTTAGGGTGGATGGACGCAATCTTGGGTTGCTTAGATCTGAGTACACCCACCCTTACAGGTCAATCGAGTCTATGGGAATTTAAGTGAGTTGGCGGTCTATTTTCTGTTTAATTTCCTCTAGAGTTAAACCGCTAATGGTGATGACTTTGTTGACGGAGGTTTCCCCTTGAATTAGAGTGATGGATCTTCCGACATGGGCTTTTGGCCTGAATCCAGTAATAAGAAAGACTTATCCTTTATTTTTAATCATCATGACTTGAATGATTTGATTGACGAGGGTATCGGGTAATTCTAGGGCGCGACAGAGACTACCGAGGAGGTTTTCTTCTTCGTCTGTAACTTGACCATCAGCGAGAACCAAGTCAGTGGCGATCGCAAAGGTGGTATCGTACAAATCATGGGGTAAGGTGGCGATCGCCGCATCAAACAGAACTTTGCCCCCATCACGCCGTAGCGTACCACAAAGACTATCAAACATGCGGCGCATGACATCCTCAGAATAGCTACGAAAGAGCCTCATACGGCTGAGGGTAGTATTGAGAAGGCGGACTTCATCATCGGCTAAATAGCCATCAGCCGCAACCACTAATAACATAATGGCAGCAAAGGATTCCGCCGGGCCGAGGGTAACTTGGCTGTTTTTTACACCTTCTTTACGAAAGGCATCAAATAATCCCATAGTGCTGGCTCCAAATGATTGAGAGGGTGTGAACTATTTTTTGTGGTCAATTAAATTTTTAGAGTCTGAGTTATTGACTACAATAGCATGATTGTACGCTATAAGTTTTGATTGAGTGTTTCAGTTATGGAGTGGGGTCAAGTGATTGAGTGGGCTAGGGTGAAGCAAAGGGTTCTAAAGTTACTTTTTGTGGGTTGGATGATGGTTTGTCTATGGTTATCCCTCAGTGCGATCGCCCAGGCTTCCCCCTCCATCGATCGGCTTCAACAACAACAGGAACAACTGGAACAGGATCAAAAACTGATTTCTGGGGAACAAGAGCGGTTGAAAAACCTAGAGAAAGCAGCTCAAGAACACCTGAAAGGTCTGAAAAGTACGTTACAGCTCACAGACGATCAACTCAAGGGGATTGAAGCGCAAATTGACGAGACCACCACCAACCTCGATCGCCTCCAAGGAGAGCTAGAAACCCAAGAACAAGAGTATCAAGCCTTAGCTCAAGGAGCGATCGCCCGCTTCCAATTTCTCCAGAAGCAACCGCGTCACTCTGGCTTCTCCGTATTGCTTCAGAGTGAAACCCTGACCGACTTTCTCAGTCGTCGTCATCGCTTAAAACAATTGGCCTTAGCCGATCGCCAACTCTTGCTGACGGTTAAAACGGCTTTAGATGAAACTCAACAGCAGACCCTAGACGTTGAACAAACCTATAATCAACTGTTGCTGATGCGCCAACAATTGGTGAATCAAAAAAGCGACTATAAAACTCAAAGCCAAGTGCAAACCCAATTAATTGAACGCTTGAATAGCGATCGAGACGCTCTCAAAGCCGCCTATTTGCAATTACAAAAAGATTCCCAAGGTCTAGAAGAGCTAATTCGCCAGCGCTTACAAACAGCTTCTTTATCTCTACGCAAAGTTTTAAAGCTCAAACCTGGCAAAATGCTAACTCCCAGTTATGGGGAGTTTTCCAGTAATTTTGGTTGGCGTATTCATCCCATTTTTGGCTATCAACGATTTCATGCTGGGATGGATTTTGCTGCTGATTATGGCAGTCCCATTTATGCTGCTCAAAATGGGGTGGTTCTCTTTGCCGGATGGTATGGGGGTTATGGTAATACGGTGATTCTCGATCATGGTAATGGGGTAACAACGCTCTACGCCCATGCCAGTCAGGTTTATGTGCAGGAAGGACAAAATGTGACTCAAGGGGATGTAGTTGCCTCTACTGGCTCAACTGGACTCTCTACCGGGCCGCATTTACACTTTGAAGTGCGGGAAAATGGTACGCCTGTCGATCCGATGCATTATCTCACGTAGTACCTGATCGATCCAGCAAACTAATGATATCAAGTCCGGGTAATTAATAAAAACTCCCTGCTAGGTCTGGGGGTCTTCTCTATCTGTAAGTTGGTTAATGTCTTGCTCTAGGATATCGGTTTCGGTGGTATAGGCTAGATCGTCAGGAGCGATCGCCTGTTTTTTGCCTAGACCTTTGGCATAGTCGAGTTTCTGCTGAATTTCTGGGGTAGGATTGTGGAGCAGAGAACGGCGATCGCGGCGCATTTGATTGCGGTGTTCAATTTTCTGATTGGCTTGTCCTAACCACAAATAGCGACCCAGGGGAATGGCTAAAAAGCCAATACCGTAGGCTAACAAAATCCCATAAATGGACTCTACAAACGCCACTAATCCCCCCAATTCAGCCGCCACTGTGCCATCTGCTAATAAACTCCCCAAAACTAATGCCCCAATCAGATTCGCCGCTCCTAAACCGATCGCCAATATAATTTGGGTGGAACTCGCGGTACTAAATCGCCATTTCTTTTCCTTGAGGTAGGAAGCGTGTTTTTCCTCTTCTTCCGCAGTCGCCGTAATTTGTAAATCGGGAAATTGGTAGACGATTCCTCCTTCTGGAGTCACTTCCGGACGACCATTAAAGCGCACCAAAACGGGTAAGAGATAATTCTCATATTCGCGATCGTACCCCTTGCCTAAATCATCCAAATAGGGGGCGATTTGTTCTGCCACTACAGCGCCCTGTTGAGAACGAATGATTGAGGCGATCGCCTGCCAACGCCGCTCTTCTAAATAGGCATTGGGGTTACCATCCCCAAATAAAAAGGAAAAAATCGCCTCTAAAAAGTTCAGGTCTGACGAGGAGCGCTGGTGACGGTTTGGACTGGAATAGTCAGGATAAAACATCCACCAATCCCCTAAATTGAGGGGAAACCAAAAGAAACGCACCGACGATCGCCCCCGATCGCCTCCTCCGCGATCGGAATCTCCGTCTTGGGACGATTGCAGACTGATGACAATGACGGCGATCGTCACTAAAATCAAGACCAAAGACAAAATCAGCAGAATGCCAAAAGAAATCCGAATCAGATAAAATAACACCCGCCAAATCTGTTGACTCGTCTTTTGCCAACGCAAGCGCCAAAACTTCCCTTGTAAAATCGTGCGAAAATTCTGGGGAAACAGATAGGCAATATCCCCCGACTCAGCCACCTGGAGATGTCCACCCGCATCCGCAGCCAGAGCTAACAGTCCCTGTTGGGTTTCCTCCACATTCAACCCTGTGCGAGCCGCCACATCCCCCACAGTTACCCGATACCCCAAATTTTCCACAGCTTCCATCAGTTTCAGATTAGGAACAGCCATGTCTACTACCTCTTCGTGTCTCTCTTGCTCGTTGGTTTATCCGTCCTTCTACAATTCTAGGCGATCGCTCGTTACCCGCTCCATTTGCTGACTATCGTGACTTGTCCAAATACAGCACCTGTGAGGATTTTCCTGAATCCAACGATCGATTAAATTTTCCACTTGTTCCGTCGTTTGCGGGTCAAGAGATGCCGTCGGTTCATCTAAAAACAAAATCATTGGATGCAGTTGTAGAGCGCGAATAAAACTCAGAATTTGCCGCTCTCCTCCCGATAAAGTTGTGGCTGGTCGTTGCAAAAAGTCTGAAGGGCGATTCAGTTGGCTCAGTAACATTTTAATATATTCCAAATTATAGGTTTTATGTTCATGAATTTTCAGAGTATAAACAACCTGTAAATTCTCCTCTACCGTTCCTTCAAATAGGCTAGGTTGTTGATGGATATAAATGGCTTGGGAACGATAATAAGGTAAGAGTTTCGGGGTGATATTGCAGTCTTCTCCCGGCTGTTTAGACCATAAAATCTGGCCTTCATCCAAAGGATCGAGTCCTGCTAGAGCGCGTAATAAGAGAGTTTTTCCTGTTCCCGATGCTCCCCCTAACCCCAAGCGAGATCCCGGTTTTAAACTAAAGGTTAAATTTCTCCATAGCCATTTTTCTTGAATTTTGCGCCCAATTTGATGCACAGATAAACAAGTATGAGTATTCATGTCTTGGGTAATGGGTAATTGTTCCCCCAGTGTCTAGCATCGATCTAACCATGGCTATATCGAAAAGCATTATCCCATAAATAATCTAAAATTTCCAAGGAATCATCTAAGGATTTAACTTGACATTTACCCCACTCATCATAGCTCAATAACGGAATATCTGATTGGGGTTTACCCTGCATATTATTTAATCTTCCCCGAATATTGTATAAATTTTTCAAGGGGCCATTAATATCAAAGTCAATCTGACAATTCCAAGTTGTTTCCATCCAGGACTCAATGCGATCGTCTAAGTCTTCTGGAGTCATGGGTTTGCCACTGGTGAGTAAATGATAGTAGACTAGAATAATCTCTTTACATTCTTCTTCCTCTGCGGTATCAATGAGGGCATGAAAAACGCTGGTATTGTTGGCTAAGTTCTTGAAAAACAGGGTTTCAGTCACTTTTTTCTGGAACTTAATTTTTTTGTTTTTGTAGCTGTTATATTGTTTAAATGCAAATCCTCCAAAGGCCAGCAACAGGGACAGAGTGGCTAACAAGGCTGGAGTTAAATTTCGCACGTCTTCTTCATCCGCTTTCATATTTTCCATTCCCGGCAGAGTCCCCGTAAAAAATAGGATAACACCGACAATAATCACCACTTGGGGTAAAATCTTGATCATCAGGGGGATAGCTGCACCAATAGCCGATCCGATTAGGATCAGTCGGTCTTTCCAGGTCATGCTCACTTTGACGTTGGGAAATAGGAATTCTAAGTCAAATTTAGGGACATTTTGATAATAAAAGAGATAAATTTTTCCTGGAGTAAACTTGAGGTTTTCAGCTTCGGTAAAATAGGACTCGTCTTTGAATTTTATGGCCACTACAACCCGCTCGAAGATATCCAGGGTTTCGGTAACGGTGCGAAACCACCATTTCTTACGGGTTATTAGCTCATAAATGTCTCCCTGACAATAGAAGAGCATTCGATCGAAGTCTTTAAAATCAATATCGGTTTTCAGTTCAATCAGGGAGCGTTGGGCAAAGGCTTTCTCTAGAGTTTCTTGGGAGAGGGGGAAATAATTAGCCCGTTCTAAAACTTGCTCAAAACGATTAAAGAAGTCAGCTTCCATCTGTTGCTGCTCGGTGGCTGTAAAGCTCTGAAACTCGGAAAGTTTCTCATAGGGATTAAAGGGTGTGTAGTAGTCTTTTAGATCTTCTACAATTGAGTGGAAGTGAAAATGATAATAGGCGGATAGAAGCTGACAAAATTGGCGGAATTTTTCCCGATCGCGTTTGGGAAGCTTCCCATCTCTGAGACATAATTCAATCAGATGATGGCGGTCAAAGGGAATATGGGCTTCGCGATCGCTATAATGAGCCATAGGTCAGAGAACAGTCAAGAATCAAAAGGAACTGAGGAGGACACTTGTGAGAGTCGGTATCATAGGCACAGGACTAATGGGTAGTCCCATGGCCCTGAAATTACAAACATCCGGATATCAGGTCACTGCCTATAATCGTACACCAGAGAAGGTCAAACCCTTAGCAGAACAAGGGGTGAAAATCGCCTCTTCTCCCCTGGAAGTCCTACAATCATCGGACTGTACGCTCCTGATGCTCACCAATGCTGAGGTGATCGCCGAGGTTATCCTCAATCCTACCACCCAATCAGGATTAGAAGGCCACACCCTTATCCAGATGGGAACCATTGCCCCCACAGAAACCAAAACCCTAGATCAACAAATTCGCCAAGCCGGAGGAAATTACTTAGAAGCGCCCGTATTAGGCAGTATTCCGGAAGTGAAGAAAGGGACGCTGTTGGTGATGGTAGGCGCATCTGAAGCGGACTTTCAAACCTGGCTACCCCTCTTGCAAACCTTCGGCCCGGAGCCGCTCCACCTTGGCCCTGTAGGCAGTGCAGCCACAGTCAAATTAGCCATGAACCAGTTAATTGCCTCCCTCACCACCGCCTTTGCCCTGAGTTTACATTTAATTCGACAGGAAGGAATCGACACAGAAGCCTTCATGCAACTGGTGCGCCAAAGTGCCCTCTATGCTCCCACATTTGACAAGAAACTGCAACGAATGCTCGATCGCCAGTACAGTAACCCCAATTTCCCGGTGAAACATCTGCTCAAAGATACCCGGTTATTTCTGCAAACCGCCAGAGAGCTAGGGTTAGACGCGAGTTTGCTAGAGGGAATCGGCAAAGTCTTAGAAAAATCCGGCGATCGCGGCCATTTCGATGATGACTATTCCGCCCTCTTTGAAGGGATTATCAATTAAAAATTTAAAAACGGACTTGATATGAGGCATTTACAGCGCTTTGCACTGTATTACCCTAATCGCCAAGCGATTAATTTCTCCGATTTCCCTTTAGCGCTAATGGGTTCACAGGGTTGAACTTTTAAGTCTTGGCTCATGGCATGATAGACGGCATCAGAAAGGGTGATTTCTCCGGCTGGCGTGGCGCTTTCTAGTCGTTTGGCCGTGTTAACGACATCTCCAATCACAGTATAAGTGCGTACATCTTGACTCCCAAATAAGCCTTCGGTCACTTGACCACAATGGACAGCACATCCCGCACCAATCTTATAGGGAGTGAGGACGGTTAAAGCTGCTTTTTGCATGGCTTTGGCAGCAGCAACGCCTTGTCCTGGAGTGGCATAAATGGCCATCACTTCATCGGCTGTAAAGGTGATTCTCAGGGGTTGATAGCGAGAGGCAGCCGGTTCAACTTGGGTATAATATTGATTGAGAACGGCGGCGACTAAATCCGGTGAGGTGGTTTCGCACCAATGGGTGAAGCCGCGAATATCCATAAAGATAATCGTGCGATCGCACTTTTGAAACGCTAAAGCCTCTGGATTACTCAGAGCCGTTTCCACCACATGAGCGCCCATGCCCCATTCTGCCATATTCCCTAAAAGTTTGGCGGTCTCTTGCAGTTCTTCTCGTTGTTTGGTAATTTGTAAAGATTGCAAGCCTAAGAGAATTCCCACCAATAGCATACTGACGACCAAGAAAAGATGGGAGCTTTCTTGCCAAAAATTAGAGGTTAAGTCCCAATACAGAGGAAGTTCATAGGATTTAACTTCCACCGCCACATAGAAAGCCACCACCATGCCACTGCGGACTAAGCTTTCTAAGGGAATAATCCAGTTTTCTCGGTTTTTATTCCCTTCAAAGCGCAGGTGCTGTAAGATAGCAATGATTAAAGAAAACGACCAGAAAATGATATGAATATAATCTTGGAAAAAGCCTAAACCGTCTGCGGGCACATCAATAATAGTGTAAATAGAAACGCCTAGAATATTGCCCCACAACCGATGGGCATTGGGTCGAGACAAATACCAAGTTTGCACCATCATGGCAGCAATTAAGATATATTCAGTCGGGTCATGAATAAAGTCAAACCAGCCATCTAAGATGATATCCGTTAAAATCTTAACGATGAGAAAATGTCCACTATTTCCTAAAAGTTCGCTGATAAATCTTGTCCATTGGCTATCATTTAGCCGTTGCCTTAAGATGCTCTGAGATGGGGGACGAATTGACGATTTGGATTTGGCTCTTCTATCCTGCGCCATGGCAGTTAACCTCTATGAATAAACCATCTTTCTATTGACAAGCCTGATGTACAGGTGGATGCTCTCATCTTAGCTTAAGTGGATTGTCAACAGACATAGAGGCAAAATGGGTCAATTTTAGCCAGGAGATAAAAAGGGAGAAATTCGAGTTACTCTTGGGGGCGACGTTGGCGAAAAATGCCGGTCATCTTAATGCCTGTGGCTAACATGGCAATTAATCCTAACCCGACTAAAAGCACATAAATGGGTTTACCGAAGTCGCCAAAATATTCACCTTGGTGAATGTCCATAAAAATTTCGGCTTGCTCGGAAGACATACCGAACCAACTTTTGCCAATGCGATAGAAGATACCTGTAAATGCACTGAGGGCTAAGGGCAGAAAGATGATGGGGGCAAATTTGCGGTGAATTTGCCGAAAGGCGGGTAGGGAACTGGAGGCTTTGGGGTTGGAAGGTTGCCAAAATCGACTCATGGTTACGCCGGTGACAATCATGCCGATTAAACCGATGCCTAGAAGCAAGACATAGATGGGTTTGAGTGCGTCGCCGAGATATTCCCCTTGATGGAAGATCATGAAAATATCGGCAGCTTCTCCAGACATGCCAAACCAACTTTTTCCTAGGCGGTAGCCGATGCCGCTTAAGGCGGAAATCATGAGGGGCAAGAATAAGATGGGGGCAACTTGACGATGAATTTTGCGAAAGGTGCGCTGATTCATGGGGTTTCGTCCTCTAATATTTGACCTAGGATTCACTTTAGGGATGAAAAGTAAAAAACTCGGAAAGGGTTAGAAATTAATCGGTAGGAGGACTTGGAAACAACTGCCTAGGTTGAGTTGACTGGTGACGAGAATGTGTCCTTGATGGTGTTCGGCGATGCTTTTGGCGATCGCCAAGCCTAAGCCGGAACCGCCTGCGCGACGGGTGCGGGCTTTGTCGGCTCTCCAGAGGCGATCGAAAACGAGGGGCAGGTGTTCGGGGGCAATACCGATGCCGGTATCTTGGATGGAAACTGTAATCCAGTCTTCTTGTTGCTCTAGGGAAAGGGTGATTTTTCCGCCTGGGGGGGTGTAGTTTAAGGCGTTTTCGAGGAGATTGGCAAATAGGCGCTGTAATAAAAAGGGATCTGCTTGGATGGTGACTGGGGCGATCTCATCGGCTCGGAGGATAATGTCTTTGGCTTCGGCTTGGGGTAGCCATAAGTCGATTAAGTCTTCTAAGAGTTCTTCGAGGGGTAGGTTTACCCATTGACTGGGATGACTGCTTTGATCGGTGCGAGCGAGGATGAGGAGATCTTCGACTAGGCGGATCATTTGCTTGAGAGCGCTGGCGATTGCGTCAAATTTCTTGATATCGGCGGGATGGATGCGCTCTGGATGGGAGAGCATGACATCGACGGAGGTTTTGATGGCAGTTAGGGGCGATCGCAATTCATGGGAAGCATCGGCGGTAAACTGTTTGAGTTGGTTAAAGCTGGCTTCAATGGGTTTGAGGGAGCGATCGGTTAACCAGATGCCTCCGACTGCCGTTAAGCTGGCGGCGATCGCTCCTCCTAAGAGCATTCCCCAGCGCAACTTTACCAGCACCTCCTCTACCGCTTCTGTAGATTGACTGACGCGCACATAGCCTTCAATGTCGAGATCGTCCTCATCCTGCTCATGAGCCACCCAAGTCAGGGTACGAATTCCCCCCCTAACGGTATGTCCAGAACCCTCATTAGAACTCCGCAGAACGAGGGGTACAGGGGGAAAAATGCGCCCTTGTTTGGCTAAGAGATTGCCCCGTTCATCAAACCATTCAATGCCTTGAGCGGGTTGGCGAAAGTTTTGCCAGGGAATATCGAGATCGCCATCATTATCTAACCGAGGGGCGATCGCCTCATAATCATCATCATCCTCATCATCATCCTCCTCCTCCTCGTATCGTTCTTTCACCGCCTCTAAACCATGCACCCCAGCATCTGCCAACGTCAACAACTGATGATCCAATTGGGCATATAAACTATTCGCAAAAAACTCATAAACCGCCAAAGTTGAAGTACCCAAAATCGCCATCATCACCCCTAAATAGGAAAGCAACAACCGCCAGCGCAAACGATTAAACGGACGCTTAGATATTTTGATTGAGTCGGTATCCCAAGCCATAAACCGTTTCAATATAATTCGCAGGCGCTCCCGCAGCTTTTAATTTTTGCCGCAAAGAGCGTAAATGAACTTTTACTGTTTCTTCCCCTGGTTGTTCTTCAAAACACCAGACTTGATCTAAAATCATACTCCGACTTAAACACCGACCATGGCTGCGAAGAAATAATTCTAATAAACTATACTCTTTCGGCGTAAGTTGTAGCAATTGCCCTGCATATTCCACATTACAGGTATTGGGGTCAAGTTGCAGTTCTCCCCATTCCAGAATCGGCGGTAAGATATCATGATTGCGGCGCAAAAGTGCCCTCACCCGCGCCATCAGTTCTGGTAAATCAAAGGGTTTCACCACATAATCATCTGCACCTGCATCTAAGCCCATCACTTTATCGGTGCTAGTATCTCTAGCGGTGAGCATGAGTACAGGAATGGTATAGCCCTTTTGTCGCAGTCGCTGACACAATTCAATGCCATCAAGTTTGGGGAGCATTACATCTAACAAAATCAGATTATACGCGGCTGATTCTATAAATGCCCAACCGAGTTCCCCATCTTCGGCAATATCCACGGTATAATGGCGATCCCTTAAAGCTTCCGCTAAGGCTTCGGCAATGCGATCGTCGTCTTCTACCAACAAAATTTTCATCTTTATCTAGTTACAGCGCTTCACGCGTTGACACTCCCCGACCTCAAGTAATAATCCAGTAGGGTGGGCAAGTTGATCGCAGAAAA
Source organism: Roseofilum capinflatum BLCC-M114 (assembly GCF_030068505.1). NCBI lineage: Bacteria > Bacillati > Cyanobacteriota > Cyanophyceae > Desertifilales > Desertifilaceae > Roseofilum > Roseofilum capinflatum. The sequence goes on along the minus strand of NZ_JAQOSO010000109.1, from coordinate 15,226 downwards.
TCTGGAATTTGGTCATTAGACCTTGCCCACCGTACAGCCTCCAGTCAAGGATAAGGTGGGCAGGATATATTGATGAGTATACACATTTTCTTTTCTATTCCTGCCCACCCTACACTGACCTGCTAAATTCACTGAACAAGTCAGGTGGGCAAGGTCTCAGGGGAGGGTTGAGAATTTACGCCCTTGACCTTGCCCACCCTACGGCTGGGTAGGATGAGCAAGGTCAAGTGAGAAACGTAAGGTTTACTCCGATCGCCTTGCCCACCGTACACTATCTATTAGGTGTAGTGGCTGCACTGTTCTCCAGTCCTAACGTTTCTAGGCAATTATGTTAACTCTGCGTCCCAAACAAACAGCATCCCTGATCGCTCGTGATGGAGTCAGACTCGATGCTGATATTTATCAACCGGAAGGAGAGGGCCCCTATCCGGTGCTGCTGATGCGGCAACCCTATGGTCGGGAAATTGCCTCGACGGTGGTCTATGCTCACCCCCAATGGTATGCGGCCCATGGCTATATTGTGGTGATTCAAGATGTGCGCGGTCGGGGAACGTCCCAAGGGGAGTTTCACCTGTTTACCCATGAAGTCGAAGATGGTATTGATACGATTAATTGGGCGGCCCAACTGCCTGGAAGTACGGGAGAGGTGGGTATGTATGGGTTTTCTTATCAGGGAATGACCCAATTGTATGCGGCTTCAGGGAAACCGAAAGCGCTTAAAACCCTCTGTCCGGCGATGATTGCTTATGATTTATATGCAGATTGGGCCTATGAAGGGGGAGCCTTTTGTTTGGCGGGTAATTTAGGTTGGGCCCTGCAATTAGCGGCTGAAACGGCACGATTAAAAAAAGATGCGATCGCCCATCAAATTCTCTACAGTGCCTCCCGAAATCTTCCCATCCATGGCCGAGAACCGCGCTTAGATGAAACCTTGCGGAAATATTGCCCCGATGCTTTTTATCACCGGTGGTTAGAGCATCCGGAACTGGATGAGTATTGGCAAGACTTATCGCCGAATTTAGATGGTGTGGATTTACCCATGCTCCATATTGGGGGCTGGTTCGATCCCTATTTGCGGGGCACGTTGCGCTGGTATCATCAGTTGGCTGGTCGCAGTAGTTATCCCCAACATCTCATCATCGGCCCCTGGGCCCATCTCCCTTGGGGGCGTAAGGTGGGAGAATTGGATTATGGGGCGGCCGCCGGGAGTCCTATTGATATGATTCAGGTGAATTGGTTTAATCAGTTTCTCAAGGGTCAGGATACGGGACGGTTGGATATGCCTCCAATTTCGGTGTTTGAGATGGGAAGTAACCGATGGCGATCGCTCTCTCAATGGCCCTCCCATTCCCCAAAGTCCTATTATCTCTCCAGTACGGGACTGGCCAATATCAGCGATAAAGAGGGCTTTTTGATCGAAAATCTGCCCCCTAATGACAGTGTAGATCGCTGGGTTCATGACCCCTGGCGACCGTTTCCGGCTTTGGGAGGCCATGTGTATAGTCCCTTTGGAGCTTGCGATCGCTCCTTACTCGAATGTCGCACCGATACCGTGACCTATACCAGCGAACCCTTAACAGAACCTGTCTGTATTTTAGGAGAGGCGATCGTTGAAGTTTATGCCCAAGCCTCGACTCACAGCTTTGACCTGTGCGCCATCCTCTCGGAAGTCAAACCCGATGGTCGAGTTTATAACTTTACCCAAGGCTATCTCTGTGTCAATCAAACCCAAACCCCCCTACAAATCCACTTACAATCGACCTGTATACAATTACCTGTTGGCAGTAGTCTGCGTTTAAGTTTAAGTGGGGCTTGTTTCCCTGCTTACCCGGTGAATCCGGGTACAGGACAATGTGGGGCCCAAAGTCGTTTAATTGATGCTCAGGTGATTACCTTCACCCTTCAATCAGGTGGCGCTTGTCCCTCCCGACTCCTCTTACCCCTAGAATCAAGTTTTTAAACTCTTTTTCCCAATTCCCTTCGATCCCCGTAGTCATTGTTACTATATCTCAGAAGAGGGGGAGCTAAGATAGCTGTGGCTACAGGATAAGCTCGAAAACAACTGCCTCCTTCTGGTTATAGAGGGGAGGCAGTTGTTTTTCACTGCTTTGGGCTAATTCGTTATATCAAGTCCGGTTTCCGCAAGCGGACATGAAAATGAGTTAAACTAGCGGGCAAGATGCCCGCACTCCCTCAATTATTTGATATTACTGGAGTGGGAGCATCTTGCTCCCTACATTTTTAATTATGGTATTCAAGCGGATTTGATATTAGATCCAATCCGGCTGAATTGGATCTAAGTCTCGGATTTCTGATTTAACTTTTCAGAGCGTAACGCTTGTAAATCCTGAACTTGTGCCGTTAAATGAACTAAGATCTGATTTAAGCTGGTGAGGGATTCTAATTCTTTGCCCGATAACTGGGTATCGCCATGGGCGCGATCGCGCAGATCGTTTAACTTCTTCTGTAACTGTTGGGCGATCGTCAAAGCATCTCTACCCATCGTCGTAATCTGCTGCCGTTGGTGAAATTTCAACGCAGCTCCTCGCAACACTTGCAGCGTTGCATCTTCCCCATGTTTACCGGGCATCACCCGCAAACGTAATAATAAGCGCTCTTGGTTATAATACCGTTCGAGTTCTACCTCTTTGACCGTTTTCACCGGAATTAACGGTAAGCGGCTGAGTAATTTTAGCTCATGAATCACGCCCTGAAACTGGTCTAAAGGTAAATTATCTAATACAGATTGGACGACACCATTTAAGCTCCATAATACTCGCCCATGGTGAGGATGGCGCTCAAAAAATAGTCGCCCAATCCCCCCCACTAAGACTCGACTGAGCAATTCTTGCCAGAGGATGGAGGGGGGTAGGGTAGCCAGTCTTTCTACTGGACTGGATAAATACTGAGCTTGGATGTTTAATTCGGGTAAGCCTTTAATCGGTTTGAGGGGCGCAACGGAAGGAGGTGGTTTAGCCGTTGAGTCAGACTCAGGAGCCTCATTCTGTACTAAATTGAGTCCCTCGTCTGCATCTAAGACTAACGTCGGTCGATTTTGCCAATGGTCTGATTCCGCATTTCCCTGGTATCTAGAGGGGGGAGCTGGGGATGAAGAGAGTTCTGGCAGGGCAGGAGGCGGTTGTTGTTGGGAGCTAATATGATTGAGATAGGCTTTGAGGATCGATTGATGTAGATCTGAGGAAATTTTCTGCGTCACAATGGAGCATCGCAGGTAAGATAGAATTTGACGGCAATAATTGAGGGCGCTGTTATCTTCTGGATCGACCATCCCTAATCTGAGCCGACTTCCTTCTAAGGCTAGGGGAAGCACTTGATGATACAAACAGGCTTCAAAGGACAGGGCGCGATCGAGTAGGGGAAAAATGCGATCGCTGTCAATATTCAGATGAGAAGTGGAAGAAGAATGAAAGGAAGGAGAGGGTAAGCTCATGATCGGTGCTGGCATAATGATGAGGACGCTGGGCAAGGGTAAGGGATAGTTGAGTGTTGACAGTTATCTATTCAAGTAGATCGCACAACTGGGATCGATGCCCTGATTTTCCCGATCCAAGGGCTGCTTAATGGCTAGTTAATAGGATTGTGACGCACCCTTGAGAACTTGCACCCCGATCGCATAACTGAGAGATTTAAGGTAAAAACACTTAGGGATTCCGGAGAGATTGGGCGGCTAAGTATAGCTTACTCCATTCTGCTATGACTTGAGTGGTTTTCCAGTTTAAGATTTCGCCAATTTCATGGGGTGGGGTTTGCTCTTTGAGCAGTTCGAGTAACTGTTTTTGGGTGGGGGTAAGGCTGTCCCAATAGGTTTGCCATTGGCTGGGGGTTAAGCCTAGACTGTGGTCTTCTAAGGAAATTTCTAGCCAATGGCTGACTAATTCGGGTTGCTGTTTAAGGGCGAAGATGCGAATGGCATGATAGCTGACTTTTTCTCGCAGGCGATAGACTTGTTTAACTGAGAGATCCAGGAGGGTAGAAATTTCTTCTTGGGTGCGTCCTTGAAGATAGAATTGCAGCCAATTCGCGGCTTTTTCTCCTAGGGTTTCATAGAGGTAGGCTTGAAATTCTTTGGCGACGGCTTTTCGATAACGTTGTTGTTGTAGATAGGCTTGGGTGTCTTTGTATTCGGCGATCGCCTGCCGATCTAAGAGACTAATGGGATCGTCACTGTCTTCTGAGGTCAGTTCTTCGGAAATGAGCCGCACTAAGTTACCCGTGGGAATATTGGTCATTCCTCCGCGCTGGGTACGCCGCAGATAGTTCAGAAACCGATAGAGCAGCAGGGGTTGATTGCGGATCGGGCGCAGGCAATATTCTTCTAAGGTGGCTAAAATGAGGGTGTTTTGGAGCCATCGCTGGGGGGTAATCTGTTGGATTAATCCCATTTGTTGTTTGAGGTAGTGATCGCTCTGTAATAATTCCTGAATTACTTCTTGAAGCACATCTACGACGCTGCGCTGGCGATCGCGACTTAAGGCAACCCAGGTGCGAATTTTGTTACGAATTAAAAATAAGCTGGCTAACCGCTTCATCAGCTTTTTGTAAGCGACTTCCGGGGGCACTCCTAAATATCTTTTTTGTAAAATTCGATAACGATAATCCATGGCTGCTACGGCAATCTCCCAATCTTCTGAATTAAGATCCAGCAAGCGATCGGGATTTTCTCCGATTAACCAATCAATAATGCTCTGATGAACCTCCTGAGAATAATCAGAACATTCAACTTGAAGACGCGATCGCCAATCATCTGTTAATTGTTTCAGAACGCTCATCAGACTCACCGCTTAGAGACGTTTTTGCAAAAATAGACGTTTCGGTTTCCCCAGCAGCAGGGTACTCCAACTGAGTTCCACCTGGTGCAGACGATAACCCACCTTATAGTAGAGACACCGCGCAGGATGGTTATTCTCCAAAACATGAAGATAAATTTCTTCACATCCCCATTTCAACGCCGTTTGTTCACAATGCTCCAGCAGTTGTTGAGCTAACCCTTGATGGCGGTCTTCTGGTTTGACCGCTAAATTGGAAATATAAGGATATTGAGACCATTGACTCCAATCTGACCAAGACCGCAAGGAAACTTCTACCATTCCCGCTAACCGCTCTGGTTGCTCTCGACTGACTTCGGGTTTGCCTGAGTGTCCTTGATACACAGCTACCCAACAACCATAGTAGGGAGAAGCGGTGCGCCATCGTTGTTTCAAATCTTCATAAATTCCCCAACGAACCAACAGGCTCAACCAACGAAACCAAATTTTCCACCCTTTGAAAGTGTGGAAACATTCAGCTAAGAGGTCACTGAGACCTTTAAGATCTTGGATTTGAGCCATACGGATGGCATAGGGATCAGGCATTCAGAATTAGGATTTTATGGCATTGTGACCGAGTTTCAGGAGAAGGGAAGGTCAGGAGTGAGGGGATCGATCTTGTTCCAAGGCGATCGCCTGCATATGACAACGCAGGGGTAAACTCTCCTGAAGTTGTTCTTCGAGGGACTGCCCGACCGGCCGACCAGGTAATCCTAAAGGAAGACTACCATAATAGGGTAGGAGTAATCCGATCACCATCACCCACAAGAGGGGCGTAAATTCTAGCCGAGCAGAAGATGGCATCCTAAAAGGTTTGCATCGGTTCAGGGGTGGGTGAAAAGTTAGGGGAGAAGGATTCATCAGTAGCTCCTGACGCTTGAGGGTTTACGTTGAAGTATATGGTTCGGATATCGGTGGGTAAGGTGGCTTCTAGGGAAGCTAGTCCTTGTTGTAATTGGGTTTTTACCTGGAAGGGAGAAATGGATTCTCCTTCTGCTTGTAAATAAGCGGCTATCCGGGTTTCACTCCAGTGGAAGGTCTGAGAGAGCAGAATCATTAACCGCATGATGGGTTCTAATTGATCCATCGCTTGCTCGACATAACACCAGAGGGGGGGGGAACACTCTTGGAGGTTGTAATAAATAGATTCAACTGGAGGTAGCTCCATATTGTTTATACAGAAGGCAGTGAAGTTAATCAGCGCATTTTGTAAGGTGAGGGGCGACTCACCCGGTTGAGGGGTGGCTCCATGTAAATGGAGTCCTCCGAGTTCATAGTAGATATGTCGCCAGGTGCAAGCAAATAGATAATCTGCTTGTACGGGCGATCGCGCCCAATGGGAAATTAGAGTATAAACAATGGGGTTATAGCGACAAAAGATGGCTGTAAAGTATCGCCCTGACTCCGGATGGCGCTGAAATAAGGTGAGCAATTCTTGATCGCTGTAGTGAGCCAGGGACTCAATTAGGGGATGCTGGGTTTCAGGAAACTGGGGCAAATCCATTGCTTTGTTGCTCTCAAGCTTGCAAATAGGGAATGGGGAATGGGGAATAGGCAATAAACTATGGTAGCTATATTTCTTTGATTAAGCCATGTTGTCACGTTTTTGGTGGTTAGGATAAACTCATGGTTTATTGTATCGCTGAGAACTCAGGATTGGTAATCCATTGGCGAACTAAAGAGGCGCTTCCTATCATATCTAGACAGGAAGCGCCCCTACAAGCTACAGGTGTTATGCGTCAGTGTTGATTAAGTTTTGATTGTGAATCAGGGGATTGCTAACAATCGAGCTTTAACCTAGATAGTCAGCTTCAGCTTCTAGCTGACGGACTAAAGACATATCGCCTTTCGTGCGAGCAACTTCTAATCTGTGCTGTAAGTTTTTCCGTAGGTTGTCTTTATGGGCTTGTGCCGCTTCTTGGAGTTTTTGACGTTTTTTGTTCATGGTAAACATTTTTTTTAGCTTCGATAAGGTAAAGGTGCTTTCTTTTAAGATAACTGATTTAAGGTTAAACCGTAGCCTAAGTTACAAAAATTTAATAAAAGTCTCCCAGTCTTGACTAAATAGACAAAAAATGCTATTCAGCCGACCTATGAATGGGGCGATCGCTGGCCTGATTCGAGCCTCAGTCGGATATATACCCACTATCAGATTAAGAGTTGAATGGGGGGAGTTGAACTATTGGCTTAAACTGAGAACTTTTGGCTGGGAAGGATTAATAACGGGTAATAGATGTTGAAGTTCGATTTCCTGAGCCGCAAATAGGGTATTTAAGTTCAGGGGAATGTTAGGGTTATGGGGATAAGCTTCGATGAGGGTTTGTAGGAGGTCATACCAGATGCCATTTTGGGTATAGAAGCGAATTTTATCGGCGATCGCCCCTTCTCCTACTTCTTGTTGTTGGGTTGCCTCTAGCGGAATCCGTTTGATCCCTGTCGTCACATAATCAACCCATTGTCCATGGCAGTTCAATTGGAAAGAGACAGCATAGACCTGATTAACCTCCAAGGTCGGTGAATTGGGTAAGTCAGCGAGATTAACCGCGACCAATCCGGACTGTTGTTTTAGAGCTAATTTTGCTTTATCAATCCGATTACCCATTTCATCCTCCAAAACCAACTCCGCAAGGTCTACTTGATTGGGAGGAACATAGAAATACAGGGTAGGAGAAGCTTGAGTGGTCAGACCAAAGACATTAATGGGCACTAAGGAAGTCAAGGGTTGATAGTCATGATTGGCAGTTCCCACGCAGCCGGTACGACTCCCCGCAGCACCGCGACGGCCTGGGAGACCCGGAGGTGGCTCTTCCCAGTTTTGCTGTTGGGGAACATAGACCACTTGTTCACCTTCTGAAGAGGGCTGGGCGAATGTGGGCGATCCATCCAAGTTTAAGGATAAACCAACTAAGGAGGAAATAGTGGCGATCGCCATACACCGTCGGCATAAGGTTGAGGATAAAGAAAGGAAGTCAAACATAGGTAGATTTCCACTGAGCAAAAGAAAGACAATTGAAGCGCATAAACCCTGCTAACCCTGGAGATCTTATCATTCCCCGTGTCAGCACTGAAGCGTCTTTAATTGCTAACTACAGCACTTGCCCGGAAAATTACAGGATTTTCTCAGAAAGTTAAGGATCTCTTTAGAATTGGAGGGCAAGAGAGTCAAGCCTTTTTCCCAGGAGGGGCAAAAACTTCTAAAATAAGAAGGGCTTCTGGGAAAACTCCATAGACTGGCCCAGGGTTCCTTTCTTTAATTGTGACATAAGGGTAATCGTAAATGGCGATCGCAACCAGCCAATTAGTAAAACGTAAACATCAAGGTCATCCCCTTGTGATGCTGACGGCCTGGGATTATCCATTTGCCCAATTGCTGGATCAAGCTGGAGTGGATTTGATTTTAGTGGGAGATTCTCTAGCGATGGTGGCTTTAGGTCACCCGACTACCTTACCGGTGACCCTAGACCAGATGATTTATCATACTCAAGCGGTCTGTCGAGGGGTAAAACAGGCTTTGGTGGTCTGCGATCTGCCGTTTATGAGCTATCAGGAAGGCCCCATTCAGGCCTTAAGGTCGGCGGGTCGGGTGTTGAAGGAAACTGAAGCGGGGGCGGTGAAACTGGAGGGGGGCTATCCGGAAATGATCGAGGTGGTTCACCGTTTGAGTTTAAGTGGTATTCCGGTGGTGGGTCATGTGGGGGTAACGCCTCAATCTGTCCATCGACAGGGTTATCGAAGACAGGGAAAGGAAGAAGCGGAAGGGGAAAGGATTTTACAGGAGGCGATCGCCCTTGCGGAAGCTGGAGCCTTTACGGTTATCCTGGAAAATATCACTTATGAGTTAGCAAAAAAAATTACTCAAACTGTTCCTATTCCCACCATTGGCATTGGCGCAGGGCCCCACTGTGATGGCCAAGTTTTGGTCACCAGCGATGTTTTAGGACTCTCCAGTTGGCAACCGCCGTTTGCTAAAGTCTATACGAATCTCCAAAAGACCATTACTGATGCGGTGAAAACCTTTAGTCAGGAGGTGCGCGATCGGCAGTTCCCTTAACCTATCCTGTATAGCATTTTTAAATCAGTTATCAACCATGGCCCCTCATCCCCTAACCCCTTCTCCCGCAGGAGAAGGGGGAAAGTCCCTCTCCCAGTGGGAGAGGGATATAGGGAGAGGGCAAGATTTTGCTGATTGACCAATCTATCAAAATGCTCTATCTACTGATCGTTAACTATTACTCCAGCGACTTAATTCTGGCGCTACTCCAGTCTATTCCAGAAGCCGATCGCGCTAACCTGAAAATGATCATCGTCAACAACTCTCCTGGCGATCGCACCCTGCACCCCCTCAGCCAAACCTACCCCAACTTAACCCTGCTCACTGCTCCGGAAAACCTGGGCTTTGGGGGCGGTTGTAATTTAGGCTTAAATTGGATCTATGAACGCGATCGCCAGAGCTTAGTGTGGTTAATTAATCCTGATACCACCCTAGCCGATGCTGCCATTGACTACATTCAAACCTGCTTTCAAGAGCATCCGAACCTAGCCATTTTAGGCACTCAAATTCAAGACAGCCACGGCAACCCCTGGTTCACCCAAGGACAATTTAATCGATGGCTTGGCTCGCTCCCCCATCAACACCCTATTTCCCCCTCAGAACACCCGACTTCTAAAATCTTCCCCTCGCGCTGGGTATCTGGATGTAGCCTAATTCTCAATTTAGCTCGATTTCCCTCTTGTCCCCAATTCGATCGCCATTACTTCCTCTACTATGAAGATAATGATCTATGCGAGCGCTATTTTCAGCAAGGATACGCGATCGCCGTCACTCAAGCCATTTTAGTCACTCATCAAGTCTCTGCTACGAGCCAAAAAAATATCAAAGCCAAACTCCATCACGCCACCTATAGCAAACTCTACTTCTTACAGCAACATGGAACCGCTTTAGCCTTACTCTTAAATTTAGGATACCTGAGCCTAAAACTGATCGCTGATTGGATGAAGCAAAATGGCGATCAATACCAAGGACGTTGGCAAGGATTACAGCAATTTTTGAGATCAAGTTGGGTATTTATCTTCATCAACCTATTCTGACGAGCGATCGCCAATGGAGTCATCTAAATCTCAATGTTGAAGTTCGGCTTGTGCGATCATGAACCTTTGGGGCGATCGCTCCCCCAGCTACAGTGGAACATGAACAATACGGTTTTCATAATCGGCAGGATCTCCAGCTAGAGCGATTAGAACCAGATCATCTAAAGTTTCATCAAGGAGATACTGAATAGTCATGGTTTCTCTTGAGTTGGCGTTTTTGTTCTTCTCTCAATTGGCGAAGCTTGAGGATAAAGTCTGGGGGATTTTCGTCTTGTTCCCGTTCTGATTTTGCACAATAATCGAGCCAATCTGACATATATTGGCTAATCTTTTCGCGATCGCACAAATAGTACAAGATCGTGGCATAAACTTGGTCAAGGGTTAAAGTGGGATAGGTTTTAGCAATTTGCTCTGCTGTCCGATGACGATAGATATATTCGTAGAGTACGCTTTCAATTCCGATACGGGAGCCTTTAATGCGGATATCGTTGGGGGTAAGGATGTTAAAAAAGTCTTCTAGTTGCATGGTATTGGGCGATCGCACGTCATTCGCTGCTTCTAGTATAGGCGATCGCCTGGCTTGCTGATGATGCCCACAGATGATGCTAGAATTGGGTTACCCACACTTAGACTACCGAGATTATGGTCAGTGTCACTGTCGAGCAAATCCAGCAAGATCCTTTAAAATACTTACACTAAGTGGAAGAATGACTGAACTTACCTTAGACAAACCGGAATTCAAGCAACTCCTGAAAGCTACCATTCGGGAATTAATCCAAGAAGAAAGAGAGATGTTTTCTGAACTGCTGGTAGAAGCGCTAGAAGATATTGCCATGGAAAAGGCCATTAAGGAAGGAGAGAACAGTGAAGTCGTCAGTCGCGATGAAATCTTTAAGATGCTGACTTCTGTAGAAAAAGCTCAAGCTCTGTTTAGACAGTATGTTCCTGAAGGTCGAACTCTTTCTGAAGAGTTGATTGCTGAACGGAAACAGGAGAAGAGCGTTGAGTGAAGTGGTGGTTGATGCTTCGGCTATTTTAGCGTTGCTCAATCAAGAAAAGGGTAGTGAAGAAGTTACGCGATTTATCGGTAAGGCAGCCATTAGTAGCGTGAATTTATCTGAAGTAATTGCTAAGTTAGCAGAATTGAATATTCCTGAAGATGTAATTACCAAAATTTTGTCGAATTTAAGGCTTGAAGTGATTCCGTTTAGTGAAGAACAAGCGTTACAAGCGGGTATGCTGCGTCCCGTTACGAAGTCACTGGGTTTATCATTAGGAGACCGCGCTTGTCTGGCACTGGGTATTTCTCTTCATCAACCCGTTCTGACGAGCGATCGCCAATGGAGTCATCTAAATCTCAATGTTGACGTTCAGCTCGTGCGTTAGTGGACTCTCGCACGTTATTCGCTGCTTCTAGTATAGGCGATCGCCTGGCTTGCTGATGATGCCCACAGATGATGCTAGAATTGGGTTACCCACACTTAGACTACCGAGATTATGGTCAGTGTCACTGTCGAGCAAATCCAGCAAGATCCTTTAAAATACTTACACCAAGTGGAAGCTGGTGAAGCATTAGTTATTGTTCGTGGCGATCGACCTATTGCCGAGCTTAAACCGATTAAACCGCAAAAGGGAGAGTTACGACCCTTTGGTTTATGTGCTGGAGAGTTTGTTGTACCCGATGACTTTGATGCACCCTTACCTGAAGATATCCTAAGTGCTTTTGAGGGAAAATGAGAGTTCTACTCGATACTCATATTTTCTTGTGGTTTATTAGTGGCGATCGCCGATTATCCATACAGCACCTAGAAATTATTCGCAATCTCGATAATCAGATTTACTTAAGTGTCGTGTCTATTTGGGAGGCAATTGTCAAGTACCAGTTGGGAAAGCTACCCTTTCCAGAAAATCCTGCTATCTATCTTCCCAAACAACGTGATCGGCATCAAATCATTAACCTCGATCTGGATCAAGCGAGTGTTGTTCAACTGGTTAACTTACCTCCTCTACATCGCGATCCTTTTGATCGGATGCTAATTTGTCAAGCTCTACACCACAATTTAACTCTTTTGACCATCGATGCAACACTTTATCCTTACCCAATCAATACAATTTAAGGCGATCGCACGTCATTCGCTGCTTCTAGTATAGGCGATCGCTCCCTTGCAGGTCTGAGAGTGGCGATCGCTCCTTGTCCACATCATACAATGCTATAGTTTGACTAATACATTTAGATTGATATGGCTAAAACTGTATATATTGAAACCAGTTGTGTGGGTTATCTAACCGTCAGACCCAGCAATAATCTGATTGTTATGGCAAATATGGAAATTACCCGAAGGTGGTGGGAGGAACGTCGAGAGAAGTTTAACCTTTATATTTCGCAGGTGGTTTGGGATGAAGCGAGTCAAGGGGATAGTGAAATGGTAAAAAGGAGACTAGAAATTATACAGGATATTCCATTACTCAACATTACCGAAACAGCACGGGAATTAGGAATACAATTTTTAACGAGAAGTAATTTACCAGCTAAAGCATCTGATGATGCCATACATATTGCAGTGGCTACGGTTCACCAATTGGATTATATGCTAACCTGGAATTGTAAACACATTGCAAATGCCCAGATTCAGAGAAAACTGGCGGAAATTTGTAGCGATTTTGGATATCAGCTACCTGTAGTTTGTACACCCTATGAGTTAATGGCAGAGTAGAATTTATGTGGGAAGATGAAGTTTTAGAAGAATTGTACAAAATTCGAGAAGAACATTCTAAAGCGTTCAACTATGATTTTAATGCTATCTTTGCTGACTGGCAGAAGAGACAGGAGAGTAGCGGTAAGGAGTTGGTTTCTTTGGAATCAACCAAGAATCTTAATGTTGCTCATTCTACAGCAGAATCATAGCGATCGCTCCCCCACAGCTCAGAAAGAGGCGATCGCCACTGTTACTGCTTATAACTTCTAGTCTCGAAAAACATCTAGATAGGGAGCATAGGAAAAGGCTCGATTTCGTTTTTTTCCAGTAATTTCTTGCAGAATTCCAATACCACAAAGCTCCTTGATTAAAGCATTAGCATTTTGATATTTTATATTAGTAATTTCTATGACGCTCTCTACAGTAAAAATAGGTTTGAAGTAAAGACTCTCAAGCAATGCGATCGCATTAGCAGCTCTACGCCCCATTTGCGCGAGTACCAACTGGCGATGTTCTTCTTTCAAGTTAACTATTTTTCGAGCAGTAGCAGCAGCTTCTTGAGCTACTTCATAAATTCCACGCAGGAAAAACTTGAGCCAATTTTCCCAGTTTCCACGATCTCTAATGTCCTGAAGGTAATTGTAATATTGAGATCGGTATTTCTTAAAGTAGTAAGAAATATAAAGTAGTGGACGCTGAAGGATATTTTGTTCACACAATAGAAAAGTAATTAAAAGCCGTCCTGTTCTGCCATTACCATCCAAAAAAGGATGAATCGTTTCAAATTGAGCATGAGCTAATCCAACTTTGATCAGCGTAGGCATGGGTTGAGAGCTATGCAAAAACTTTTCTAAATTATCTAAAGCTTTGAGCATTTCATGGGGAGGTGGTGGTACATAAGTTGCATCTTTTAAAGAACATCCTCCTGTACCAATCCAATTTTGGCTACGACGAAACTCACCTGGATCGCGTTCAGCACCTCTGACTCCTCGCATTAATTTTTCATGAATTTCTCGAATTAATCGTAAAGAAACTGGTAGGTCTTTGAGTCGCTCAAGACCATAATTAATTGCATCAATGTAGTTGACTACTTCAGCAATATCTTGTGGATTCTGTGGTTCTAATGCCTTGGATTCAAATTCTAGAACATCCATTAAAGATGCTTGTGTACCTTCGATTTGACTGGAGAGAACGGCTTCTTTACGGACATACATAAAGACAAACAAATCTGGGTTCGGGAGAGCATCAGTTGCTCCGTCTAAACGACCCAGAGCGCGATCGGCTTGAGATAAAAGATGCCACATCTCCTGATCCATCAAAATTTCTGGCTGAGGTGGTAGAGGATTAGGTATAAAGGCTTGGTATCCTTCTATCTGGTGTACATATTGACCTGCTCTGGTTAAGTGAACCATTATTATCAGTTTCGTTAATACTGCATTGATTTCACTTCTATATTAACGAAAAGAGTCGATTTTCGTTAATAAGGGGAGTTTCAGGACGTTTTATCCCAAGTAACACGCTATATGTAGTGTATTAAGATAAATTGTGACACTAGCGATCGCTCCCCCACAGCTCAGAAAGAGGCGATCGCCATTTGGTAATCTACAGGACTAACATCCCTGCATTGATATTAGTTTCGATGCTTGAGTAACCGGTAAGTCGCGCAGACACTACCCAAAGCCAGTAAACCAAGTATAGAAGAAGGTTCAGGTACAGATTTTGCATCAGGAACAGTGTTTAGAGTCAGCGAAACTTGATCGAATGCACTATCGGAAGAACCGCCTCCGTTACGACTGGCATCAAGAACGACTTGAATTTGGCGAGTGCCCACCGGTAGTATCCTTTCGTCGCCAAAGTAATTCCAATCAAATACATTGTTTACAGGAATATCTAGAAATTCCTCAGACATGAGAAGATTATCACTCTCATCTAAAAACGATAAGGTTGCTGTACCCAAGTCAGATAAGGGCGCAACTAATCGGGATTGGATAAAAAGACTGAAAGTAGAAAATATCTGGCTGCTATCAATCTTTTCAGCAAGATTACTAACATCAATCGATTGAGTTAAAGATTGAGAGTGAGCAGGCCCTAGCCCTCCAGTAAACGAGAAATTGCCAAGGTCTGTACTTTCTGACAATCCCAAGAAACCAAAATTTTGAGCGGGTATTATCTCAATTCCTGTGGTGAGCCATCCACTGGTATCTCCGGTTTCTGCATTACCATTTTGAATCAGTTCAGCACCAAGACTAGCAGCATAGGCGGAATTAACCGGTTGACTTACCAGACTCATCAGGGTTAAGGCTGGAATAAAGGTCAAAAATGAGACCACTGAAGGTCGTTTCATCATGTTTATGTTCTCTTGTGAGATATCAAGATCATCATAATCTATATTTTTATGCAGAATGACTCACTTTGACTCAATTTTGGATTAGCGGGTATTGCTTTATTCGGATCTAAACGCCGTCGTAATATCATGTCCGTTTAAACCGTTGTCATTGCGACCGCAGGGAAGCAATCGCCGAGTTTACCGGGATAGGGGAGATTGCTTCATTCCGCTTCGCTCCATTCGTTATAGTCGATGAGGTAGTCACCTACCCCACCTCTACTTCAAAACCG